>JBBKXJ010000220.1:0-18322 GCA_037969395.1 Pseudomonadales bacterium | reverse complement strand
GTAAATCGGCCCATTTTTCCGCGATTTCTCGTTACATAGTCACCACTATGCGCCTCAAAATCGCGAAAAACTGGACTCGATTTCCCACTCGCCTCGCTACGAACCCCTAAGTCCGACAGGCTCCTAGCGGTGGCCAGCTTGCTTTCCTGGTGAAATTATCTATTCTAACACTTTGAGTAAGCCATAAAAATATAACACCTTATCACAGGCGCAATGGAGTGCGCTGTTACTCGGGAAAGTCACATGAATGCGTCCGACGACAACAAGGATCTGGTCTGGGACCTCGATCGTTTCAAGCAGCAGAAACAGGCGGCTGAATTCATCAAGCTATTTGAAAATAAGCTGTTTATTTTTTCCAACTCGGTGCAGCAGCTGTATACCAATTACTCAGTTTTTTTCCCGGAAGATCACAATCGGAAGATGGTTGTGTTACCCGACCCGCACGCTTATCACGATACATACTTCAATATTGTTAACGCGGCGGTAGCGCCAACCGGGCTGAATATTATTCCTGGCGCCATGGTGGGCCGTGCAGGCCTGCATATTACCGTACCGGTGCGTGCGCCTGACGGCAGCAAAAAAACCAAAGCCGTGCCGCTACAAAAAGGTTTGCAATTGATCAATCAGCGCTTTCCCGAAGGACAACGTTTCCTGCCGGTGCTGATGAAAGGCGATCTACGTGAATTTGAGGCGCGATTGCCGATGCTGCACTTGCACCGAATTCAGGTACATGCGCTGATCGATCTTTCCGAGATGCAACGCGACGGTATTGCGCGCACCATCGAAGAGCGTCTCGCGTTGCTTCAATAAAACGTTAGGATCCCGGTATTCTGAACACGATAGGAAACTCCAGATCAAACGTGCTGCCCTTAAGTTTGCTGGGGGCAGCCGGAAACGGGCTTGCCTTTTTGATGGCTTTGGTCGCTGCGCTGTTGAGTAAACGGTATCTGGAAGGCTCATCGTTTTTTATCTTCAACACTTTGCCTTTGCGATTGACCGTGACCTGCAGTACCACCGTGCCTTCCTGGTTGCGATCAATCGCACGCGAAGGATAGATCACGTAACCGTATACGCGCTTCAGCAAATTCGATTTATACAGATCGAGCAAACCGCCTTCCATGTCTTTCTGTGCCGCCTCGTTAGCGGATCTGTCAATAACGGATCGCTCGGCTGGTGCAGTGGTTGGTTTTGGCTTCGGTGCGGCGGCAGCGGTTGAAGCCGAGGGGCGACTGACAGCAGCTGCAGGCGTGCCGGTAGGAGCGTCTCGCTGTTGCCGCGTTGCGTCCACTTCAGCTTTTGCAGCTTCAGCAGCTTTTAGCGTATCCGGCGTCGCTGCAACGCGAGTTTCTTTTTTAACGTTGGTCGGCGTTGGTGTGGGACTGGCAGCCATCGGTTGTGGCGCCTGAGCCGGTGCCCGCTCCGCCTTCGAGCGTGACGACGGCGCTATTGCTTTAACGGACGGCTCCGCTGGCGGAGTTGCGGCTGACCCCGCTGCCCGTTTGTTGCTTTTGCGCCAGCTCATAATCGTCTTGTTGCGGCCGCTGACCGGCAGCAAGGCCTCGTAGCGAGCTAAAAGCCCGTTCGCTTCTGCACCGCCAGGTAAGTTCAGTATGTTGTTTTTGAATTCGCTGGACGGCGGTCTTGGTCCAATCCAGCAGCGTAGCAATAGCTGAAAGAACTGCAGAGGGTCTTTTGTCACGGTCAGCAAGGGTACACCGTCGACACTTAGCTGCGTGTGTATGTTCGCGTTATAGTCAATCGTAACCTTGTCGCCGGGCACAAGCTTGCCACGGACCGCGCTGGTAAACTGCCGCACCTCGCGCTCAAATTTCGCCAGCTGCTGTTCGCTATTGTTGATGGGCAACGCCTGATTCCAGTGTGAGGCAAAACTCCGCGCCGACCAACGATCGGTCAACACTCGTAATTCCATGCGCTTGCGCTGGTCGGACTCAAGCAGCAATTGCGCCGTACCTTGTCCCGCCGTGGTGTACACGGCGGCGATATAAATGTCGTTGCGCAATTGCGCGAGGATAGCCAGCCCGCTTAAGCTCAGGTCTTCGTCGGCGGGCTGCTGTGCACTGGCGGAATGCGTAGACATAATGCCAATCAAGAGTAGAGCGTGCAGAAAAAGTTTTGTCATAGCGCTAGTTTTATTGGGAGTGTCCCCACCACTTGAGCTACGTGGTAGCCCGTGTTTTTACGAGTTCGTTGCTCGATGAATCCGCGATACTACTTCGGGATACACCAATCTGAGCAAACATCTGCTAAGTTATTTTTAATTGTAGAATAAACGAGCTAATTGAGATGCATGGTTGAGAAGAATTTGGCATTTCCTTCGAATTATTGTGGGTTGCACACGCTTTTTATCCGCTGAACTGTGCATAAAATGAACTATTCGTTAATCTTCGTCAGCGAAGCAGAGCGACGACACGGCGCACGACACATTAACTTTTATCGGCATTTTTTGCAGTCTCGTAGTGTCGTAAAAACGAGAGTTTACGATTGCACTGCTGCAGGCGTGCTTTTAATTGCAAGCCCAGCTGCTGATTAACTTAATTACAGACGACCGCTGCTCCAGCTGCGTTGCCAGGCAACCATGACCAATTCTGAATACCAGGTCTTACCGTAGCTGCCGTTATAGCGCGCCAATGCTTTCGCCAGATTACCTTTCTCTTTCTTTAAATAAAACTGCAGAATATGGCAACCGTAGCGCAGATTGGTTTCTACGTTGGTAAGATTGTCCGCCGGGCGGCCAATCTCGCTTCGCCAAAACGGCATCACCTGCATCAAACCTTGTGCCCCCGCGCTGGATACGGCGAAACGATCAAAGCGGCTTTCAATCTGAATCACAGCGAGCACCAGGTCCGGTGCTAACTCAGCCTGAGTAGCGGCTTTATGAATGGCACGCAGCAACTCGAAGCGCTGGCGCGGATCTTTCACATAGCGCTGTAACCGCGCCGACATACCCAACAGCCATACCTCGGCATCAAAACGGTCTTTGAAACTGTCGGTTTGATTGACGGTGCTAATCAGATGCGTGCGTAACGCCGCGTCGACCTCTGCCCCAACCGCGGCAGGTACAGCCGCCACGCCGCTATTGGTCCACACACAGGCTAACAACGCTGGCATAAGGGCCCTCAGCGCTGGCATAAAAACCCTCAGCACAGAATTCTGCTCCGCTGTCGAGCTGCAAGCGGCGACGGGCCACGCAGTTTGTAAGCGGGGCAGACTTTTTGTTTGCTAAAAGCGCTGCGGATGACTGCTGTTAGTTTGGTCAAGAACTTGCTCAAGCGTTAACGGTGCTTGCTATAAGTCTAGACTGGAAAATTCATCCCTCGGTGATAATGCGCCAATTCTGCACTATTTATCGAGTTTATTGCATAGCGCATCAGCCGCGCCAGCCAACGCCAGGTTCTCGCTGGCGCCGCTGCGACGGCATTTGTATTCCACCTCTTCGTTTTGCAGGCTGCGGTCGCCAATCACCACGCGATGCGGAATACCGATCAGCTCCAATTCGGCAAACTTTACGCCTGGGCGCTCCAGCCTGTCATCGAGCAGCACATCAATGCCGCGCTCGCGCAACTCGGTGTACAACTTCTCACCGGCGTCGCGCACCGCGTCTGATTTGTGCGCATTCAGCGGTACGATGACGAGGCTGAAAGGTGCGATAGCGTCTGGCCAGATGATGCCGTCGGCATCGTGATTTTGTTCTATCGCGGCCGCCACGACGCGAGAAACACCGATGCCGTAACAGCCCATAGTCAACGTCTGCTTTTTGCCGTTTTCGTTTAACACCTCGGCACCCATAGCCGCGCTGTACTTTTGCCCCAGATGAAACAGCTGACCAATTTCAATGCCTCTTTTCATCTGCAGACGGCCTTTGCCGTCAGGGCTGAGGTCATGTTCAACCACGTTGCGAATATCCGCGCAGTTTGGCAGCGGGCAATCGCGCTCCCAGTTTGCGCCGCTGTAGTGCTGACCTTCCTCGTTGGCACCGCAGACAAAATCTGCCAACTGCGCCGCTGCGTGGTCGACAATAATTGTCACGTTTAAACCGATAGGGCCCAGCGAGCCAATCGAGCAGCCCAGTGTCGTTTCAATAACGCCTGGGTCGGCGAACTGCAACGGGCTGGCAACGCCGTCCAGCTGCGCCGCTTTGATGGCGTTAAGCTGATGGTCGCCACGCAGCACCAATGCGACCAGGGCATTGTCTTCGCCTTGCACCAGCAGAGTTTTCAGGTGTTGCTCGGCTGCAATGCCAAGAAACTTTGCTACATCTTCTATCGTCTTGTGTTCGCCAGTGTCGACCCTGGTCAACGTTTGGCTGGCAGCGGGCCGCTCTACGTCGGGCAATAGCGCTTCAGCTTTTTCGAGATTGGCGGCGTAATCGCTGCTGTCGCTAAATACGATAGTGTCTTCGCCGGAGTCGGCTAACACATGAAATTCATGCGACTGTTGGCCACCGATGCTACCGGTGTCGGCCAGCACAGGGCGATAGTCCAGCTGCAAACGATCGAAAATCTTGCAGTACGTTGCGTGCATCAGCGCATAGGTCTGTTGCAAAGACTCGTCGTCCAGATGGAAGGAATAGGCGTCTTTCATCAAAAATTCGCGACCGCGCATGAGGCCGAAGCGGGGGCGGATCTCATCGCGAAACTTGGTTTGAATTTGATAAAAGTTAAGTGGTAGCTGCTTGTAGCTATGAATTTCATTGCGCACCAGGTCGGTGATCACCTCTTCGTGGGTTGGCCCGAGACAAAACTCACGGTCGTGTCGATCGCGAATGCGCAACAGCTCCTTGCCGTATTGTTCCCAGCGCTGTGACTCCTGCCACAGTTCAGCCGGCTGCACAATCGGCATCAGCACCTCTTGCGCGCCGGCCGCGTCCATTTCTTCCCGCACGATGCGCTCAACCTTGCGCAGCACACGCAGGCCCATCGGTAGCCAGCTATATAGCCCGCTAGCCAGTTTGCGGATCATACCGGCGCGCAGCATCAGCCGATGGCTGATAACTTCGGCATCGGCGGGTTCTTCTTTCAGTGTTGCAATCAGAAATTCAGTAGCACGCATATTGATATCGATCCGTTCGCAGGGTGCGCCGTGCGCACCAATGGGCATGGGGAGGTTCGCGTGCGCACAGCGCACCCTGTGGTTACAAAATAAAAAAGGGCTGCAAAAGCAGCCCCTATTGTAACGCCGGAAAAGCGTTGTAACGCTATAAAAAAGCCTACTGCGCCATTTCTTTCAGCTTTTTCAAGGCCAGAACTTTCACAGTAGTGCTGGCAGGCTTGGCTGCAACATCCATAGTTTCGCCAGGGCGAAACGGGTTGGGAACATTTTTACGAGCTTTGCGCGCAGGCTTTTTAACGGTTTTGATCTTCAGCAAGCCTGGCAAAGTGAATTCACCCACCGCACGCTTCTTGATATGACCTTCGATAATATCCGAAAGCTCGTCAAATACTGCGTTCACCTGACCACGTGACAATTCTGTGGATTCAGCGATTTCGGTAACGATCTGCGTTTTGGTAAAGCGTTCTCTCACTGCCGAGCGACCGGCTTTTGCCGGAGCAGCTTTTTTCGCAGCTACTTTTTTACTGGCAACGGCTTTTTTCTTCGGTGCAGCTTTCTTAGCTTTCGCTGGACTGGTTTTTTTTGCGACTTTGCGAGCGGCCATGAGCGGTCCTTTTGGTTGGATCATTGAACTAGAGTTAGTTTGTTACCCGAAAAACGCCTTTATTTACAGCCTCAAAAGCGTTCACCCCTCGGGCGACGCTATATATATAGTATAAAAACAGCAGCAGCAACAGCCTTTTGTAAAAATAGCCTATGTTTTTAGCGTTTTTGTGGCTTATGCACTCGGTTAACCGTGTCGCACCGGTCTATCGCCGTGGCGCGCGAGTTTTTCCCGCATGCTTTTAATTGCAGTATAATGCCGCGCATTCCGAATTTGGTTGTGGCAACACTGTGTTGTTGCGCCAGCCGTATTTCAACAAGCCTAGAGAAAGACAAAGATCATGCCGATTTATGAATACCAGTGCACGCAGTGCGGTCACGCATTGGAACTGTTGCAAAAGATGAGCGACCCGTTAGCGACAACTTGTCCCGCGTGCTCTCAGGAATCTCTAAAAAAGCGCGTTTCCGCCGCTGCGTTTCGACTTAAGGGTGGTGGCTGGTACGAGACAGACTTCAAGAGTGGCGATAAGAAAAAAAATCTGGCCGGCGAGCAGTCCAAAGACACAGGTGATAGCAAGAAAGCGCCAGACAAAAGTAGCGATGGTGGCAAAAAGTCCGACACGGCCACTCCTGCCGCCAGTAAACCAGCCACCAAAAGCGAATCAAAAAGCTGAGGCAAGACCTCGCATCTAAAGGAATTCATCATGCGCAGCCACTATTGCGGCAATCTTCGTCCCGAACACAATGATCAGGAGGTGACGTTGTGCGGCTGGGTGCATCGACGGCGTGATCACGGCGGCGTTATTTTTCTCGACATGCGCGACGTGCAGGGCGTCGTGCAGGTGGTGTTCGATCCTGACACCGGCGAGCATTTCCAACGCGCCGATCAAGTGCGCAGCGAATATGTGCTGTGCATCAAAGGTATCGTGCGGGCGCGCACGGAGGCGACCGTCAATGCCGACATGCCAACCGGCGCCATCGAAGTGCTGGGCAAGCAACTGACAATTTTAAACAGCGCTGAAACGCCACCATTTCAGCTCGACGAACACGTAAGTGTTGGCGAAGAAGTGCGCCTGCGGCATCGCTACATTGACCTGCGGCGGCCAGAAATGCTCGAGCGCTTGAAGCTGCGCTCGGAGATTACGATCTTCATCCGCAACTATCTTGCGCAGCACGCCTTCCACGATGTGGAAACCCCCATTCTAACTCGTGCCACACCTGAGGGGGCGCGCGACTATCTGGTGCCAAGCCGGGTACACGCCGGCCAGTTTTATGCGTTGCCGCAGTCTCCGCAGTTATTTAAACAGCTGTTAATGGTGTCAGGTTTAGACCGCTACTATCAGATCGCCAAGTGTTTTCGTGACGAAGACCTGCGCGCCGACCGGCAGCCGGAATTTACCCAGATCGACCTGGAGATGTCGTTTGTCGACCAGGACGATGTGATGACTTTAGCCGAGGATATGATTCGGGCGCTGTTCACCGAAGTGCTTAACGTTCAGCTGCACGAGTTTCCGCGCCTGACTTATGCCGAGGCGATGCAGCGTTACGGCAGCGACAAACCCGACCTGCGCATTCCGCTGCAGCTGGTCGACATCAACGATCTAATGGCCGCTGTGGAATTTAAGGTATTCAACGGGCCGGCCAACGATCCCGACGGCCGCGTGGCAGTGTTAAAAGTCACTGGCGCAGCTGATTTAAGCCGCAAGCAAATCGACGGATACACCAAATTCGTCAGTATTTACGGCGCCAGAGGGCTGGCCTGGATTAAGGTAAATGATCTTGCAGCCGGGTTGGACGGCTTGCAGTCACCCATTGTTAAATTTATGCCCGATGACGTAGTACACGCACTGCTTGAACGGGTAGGGGCGGAGTCGGGCGATATTCTGTTCTTCGGTGCCGACAAAACCAGCATCGTGAATGAGGCGCTGGGAGCCTTGCGGGTGAAAATAGGTGCCGACCGCGAACTCTACACCTGTGACTGGGCGCCAGCCTGGGTGGTTGACTTTCCGATGTTTGAAAAAGATGACGACGGTAGCTGGACCGCGTTACACCATCCCTTTACCCGCCCGGCGTGTTCCGTCGAGGAGTTGCAGGCCGACCCAGGTGCCGCACTCTCAATCGCCTACGATATGGTGCTGAACGGTACCGAGCTGGGCGGCGGCTCGTTGCGTATTCATAATGTTGACATGCAGGCTGGCGTATTAAAGTTGTTGGGTATCGATGCGCAACAGGCCGACGACAAATTTGGATTCCTGCTGCGCGCGCTACAATACGGCTGCCCACCGCACGGCGGTTTGGCGTTTGGATTGGACCGGCTGGTGATGTTAATGAGTGGCACAAACTCGATCCGCGATGTGATCGCCTTTCCAAAAACACAGAGTGCCGCCTGCGTGTTAACCGATGCGCCCAGCGACGTTGATGAGCAGCAGCTGCGTGAACTGCATGTGCGGGTGCGCAAGCCGGTTAGCGAGTAAACATGAAACATGAAACATGAAACATGCGCATGGCAGCAATAGAACGAGTAGGGTGCGCTGTGCGCACGCCGCAGTTGACAGGAAATCCATGTGACTCATGGTGCGCTCATCGCACCCGGCATGAACTAACAGATGCAAGCAGCGGAGTAAGCCATGGCAGGACATAGCAAGTGGGCCAACATCAAACACCGCAAGGCAGCGCAGGATGCCAAACGCGGAAAGCTGTTCACCAAATTAATTCGCGAGTTGACCGTCGCCGCCAAACAGGGTGGCGGTGTGGTCGAAGATAATCCGCGCCTGCGCGCGGCCGTCGACAAAGCGCTGAGCTCGAATATGACGCGTGACACCATCGACCGCGCTATCGCGCGTGGCGCCGGCACTAACGAAGCCGACAATATGGAAGAGTTGGTGTACGAAGGCTATGCGCACGGTGGCGTCGCCGTACTGGTGGAGGTGATGACTGACAACCGCAACCGCACCGTGGCAGAAATTCGCCATGCGTTCAGTAAGGCCGGCGGTAATTTGGGGACCGATGGCTCGGTCGCTTATTTGTTTGAAAAACAGGGGCAGATCAGTTTCGAGCCCGGTGCCGACGAAGAGCAGATTATGGAAGTGGTGCTGGAAGCCGAGGCAGACGACGTTCTGAGTAACGACGACGGCTCAATCGACGTGATGACCACGCCGGAAAAATTTGGCACGGTAGTGGATGCCATCAACGCTGCCAAACTAAGGGCTGACAACGCCGAGGTCACCATGGTGCCGGCCACCACGGTGGAGCTGGATGTAGACACCGCAGGCAAAGTGCTGCGTCTGGTCGAAGCGCTGGAAGATCTTGACGATGTGCAAAATGTATATTCGAACGCCGACATTCCGCCCGAGGTGTATGACGCACTCGATGAGTAAGGCGTTCCCGTCAAAAACGGCTGGGCGATAATGACAATTATCTTGGGCGTCGACCCCGGCTCCCGCATAACCGGCTTTGGCTTGATTGAAAGCACGGGTTCCACTAATCGCTATATTACCAGCGGCTGTATCCGCTTGCCGGATGCGCCGCTGGCCGAGCGCCTGCACTGTATTTTCTCCAGCATTAACGAGATTATTAACCAGCATCAACCGGCGCACTGCTCGGTGGAGTCGGTATTTATGGCGCGCAATCCAGGTTCCGCGTTAAAACTCGGCCAGGCGCGCGGCGCAGCTATCGTAGCCGCTGCCAGCTGTGGGTTGGAGGTAGCCGAATACTCGGCCCGCCAGATCAAGCAATCAGTAGTGGGTACGGGCGCGGCAAAAAAGGAGCAGGTTCAGCATATGGTTAAAACCATGTTGGCGCTGCCCGGCGTACCGGCAGAGGATGCGGCCGATGCGCTGGCGGCGGCGCTTTGCCATGCGCATTCGCAGCAGGGCCTGTTGGCCCAGTATGGCGTATCGGCTATTCGCCGCGGTCGTATGCGTTAATTTACTAAAGTAAGCAGTCTATGATTGGCAGAATTCACGGCACGTTGCTGGACAAACAGGCACCTAACCTGTTGGTAGATGTTGGCGGGCTGGGCTACGAAGTTGCAGTACCAATGACCACCTATTACGGCCTGCCGGAAGTTGGCGACGTAGTGACGCTGTTCACGCATTTGGTGGTGCGCGAAGACGCGCAATTACTGTATGGTTTCGTCGCCCAGCGCGAGCGCAGCTTGTTTCGGTTGCTGATTAAAGTCAACGGTGTCGGCCCTAAAGTCGCGTTGGCGATTTTATCCGGCATGACCGCCGAGGAGTTCGTGCACAGTGTGCAAACCGGCGACAGCGCTGCCCTGGTCAGCTTGCCTGGTATCGGTCTGAAAACGGCGCAGCGCTTACTGGTGGAAACCAAAGATCGGGTGCAGGCGATTTGGAATGTTGATGTGGCCGAGCCAACGGCGATGGCGCCGCAGCCAATGCGAGGCCCGCGCGCGCTGGCGGAAGCCGAAAGCGCCTTGATCTCACTGGGCTATAAAAAACCTGAAGCCAGTCGGGTACTGCGCAAACTGCAGGCCGACGATAGCTGCAGCAGCGAGGAGTTGATACGCCTGGCGTTGCGCAGTATGGTCAAACAATAGATAGCGGAATGCACCCATGATAGAAACAGACCGTTTGCTGGACCCGCAGGTCGTCGTTAAAGACGACAAACTTGACCGCAGCATTCGCCCCGGCAGCCTTGCCGACTACGTTGGTCAGCCTGTGGTTAAGGAGCAGATGGAAATCTTCATCGCCGCTGCCAGAGCGCGCACCGAGGCGCTGGACCATACCCTGATCTTTGGTCCGCCGGGATTAGGGAAAACCACGCTGGCCAACATTATTGCCCAGGAAATGCGCGTAACTGTGCGCGCCACCTCCGGCCCTGTGTTGGAAAAGGCCGGCGATTTGGCCGCTATTATGACTAACCTTGACTCCGGCGACGTGCTGTTTATCGACGAAATTCATCGCCTGAGCCCGGTAGTTGAAGAAATATTGTACCCGGCGATGGAAGATTTTCAGCTCGACATTATGATCGGCGAAGGGCCAGCGGCGCGTTCGATCAAGCTCGACCTGCCACCGTTTACGCTGGTGGGCGCGACCACTCGTGCCGGCCTGCTTACCGCGCCGCTGCGTGATCGGTTCGGCATTGTGCAGCGGCTGGAGTTTTACAACGTCAGTGATTTGCAATCTATTGTGCTGCGCTCGGCGCTTATTCTAAATGTCAGCATAGAGACCGAGGGTGCGACGGAAATTGCCCGCCGTGCGCGCGGCACGCCACGCATCGCCAACCGTCTGCTGCGGCGGGTTAGAGACTATGCCGAAGTAAAGGCCGATGGCATTATTACGCAGGCCGTAGCCGATGCCGCGCTTAATATGCTCAACGTTGACCGCCACGGCTTCGACCAAATGGATAGAAAGCTGCTACTGGCGATGGTTGAGAAATTTGATGGCGGTCCGGTCGGGCTCGACAGCGTCGCGGCTGCGATCGGAGAAGAGAAAGGCACAATAGAAGAAGTGCTGGAGCCTTACCTTATTCAGGAAGGCTATATTACTCGCACGCCGCGTGGCCGAGTAGTGACCGCGCTGGCCTATCAACGGTTGGGTTTGCCAGCGCAGCCTAAACCCGCCAGCTTGCAGCTCGATCTTTGATGTTGATAGCGACGCAAGCAGTGGCGCATTTTGAGTTGCCGCTAAGGGTTTATATCGAAGACACCGACGCCGGCGGTATCGTCTACTATATAAATTACTTAAAGTTTATGGAGCGCGCGCGCACCGAGTTATTGCGCTCGTTGGGTTTTGCTAAAACTGCCATTCTCGACGAAGATTTGATGTTTGTTGTGCATTCGGCACAGATTAATTACCAGCTCCCTGCTAAATTAGACGAACTGCTCAGCGTCAGCGCAAGCATTGTAGAGATGCGCCGCAGTTGGCTGAATTTTAAGCAAATCATTAGTCGCGATGGCGCGGTGGTTTGTTCGGCCAACGTTAAAGTAGCCTGCGTCAGCCGGCAGGCTATGCGTCCACGCGCTATGCCCGCCGCAGTACAAACTGAAATACGCAATCTGATGACACAATCGATGGAGAACAATTAGTGGAAGAACACTTGTCATTATGGAGTTTGGTGTCGAATGCTAGCGTGCTGGTGCAAATCGTCATGGGGCTGCTGCTGCTGGCGTCGGTGTTTTCCTGGGCAATGATAGTGCAGCGGCTGCTTTTTTATCGTGAAGCGTTGGGTTCGCTAGCAGACTTCGAGCAGCAGTTCTGGTCGGGCATCGATCTCAGTAAATTATTTCGGCAAGCCAATGCGCACGCGCAGGAAGGTGGCGCCTCAACCGGGGTGGAAAACATTTTTCGCGCTGGCTTTAAAGAGTTTACCCGCTTACGGCAACAGGTAGGCGCCGACTCGGACGCCGTAATGGAGGGCGCTCGCCGCGGCATGCGCGTGGCCATGTCACGCGAGGAAGAAAAACTGGAATACCATCTCGGCTTTCTCGCAACAGTGGGTTCAACCAGCCCTTATATCGGCCTGTTTGGTACGGTGTGGGGCATTATGAATTCGTTCCGTGGATTGGCCAACGTGCAGCAAGCGACTATCGCTACGGTTGCACCGGGCATTTCCGAAGCACTGATCGCCACCGCAATGGGGCTGTTTGCCGCCATTCCTGCGGTGATTGCCTACAACCGTTTCTCCAGCAAGGTTGAGCTGTTGCTAAACCGCTATGAAACGTTTGCCGATGAGTTCTCCAGCATTTTGCATCGCCAGGTTCACGCCGGCGTGCGCAAGGAAATACGGCCAACTCAACCTTGATGTACGCAACTTTAATGCATGCAGTTTAACTATATGTTGATCAAACAAACGTAGCCAAATTAAACGTAGCCTGGAAAATGGACGAAATCAGACGCAGCGGTAAAAAACGCAAGCCCATATCGGACATCAACGTGGTGCCATATATCGATGTAATGTTGGTACTGCTAATTATCTTTATGGTGACAGCGCCGATGCTAATGCAGGGCGTGGAAGTTGAATTGCCGCAGGCCAACAGTACGCCGGTAGATACCAAAGTAGAGCCGCTGATTGTGTCGGTTAAAAAAGACGGCAGCTTCTATATCAATCTGGGTGAGCAGGACGAAACGGTTTTGTCATTGGCTGATGTGACCGACAAAGTCGGCAAAATATTAAAGCGCAAGCCGGAAACGCCGGTAATGGTGTGGGGCGATACTAATGTTAATTACGGCAGCGTAATTAAGTTAATGGCGGGCTTGCAGAGCGCTGGTGCCGAGTCGGTTGGCCTAGTGACTGAAAACCCGTTATAGATTCAGGCGCATCGGTGAAAACGATTAAGGGGTTTATCATACCGGCGTTAGCAACGCTTTTGTTGCACCTTGCCGTTGTGTATTTGTTGAGCGCCAATTGGTCCACCAAAACGTATAAGTCCCTCGACATACGCGAAATAAAAAGCCTGAAAGCGACCATGGTGGCGTTACCACCGAAGGCGAAAAGCAAACCGCAGCCAAAAGTCGAGAAACCCAAACCGGTAGAGCCGCCCAAACCCGAACCGCCGCCAGCGGAAAAACCCCCGCCCGTCGTAAAAAAACCCGAACCGAAGCAGGCCACGAAACCGAAACAGAAAACGCCGGTCGAACCAGAGCCCGAGCCTGATAGGGAAGCGTTAGCCAAAGCGCGCGCAGAAGCCGCAGAAATTCGTCGTCAGCTGCAGGCTCAAGAGGAGTTACTGGCAGCTGCGCAGGAGGAAGAGGCATTCGAGCAAGCCGAATCAGATGCTGAAGTGGCAGAAAGTTATGTTGCAATGTTAAAGCATCTTATAGAAAATAATTGGAGTCGACCGCTGAGCGCCCGCAATGGCATGCAGGCGGAATTGCTTATACAGTTGGTACCTACCGGAGAAATTGTCAGTGTTGTCGTCGTACAAAGCAGTGGCGATGCCGCGTTTGATCGCAGTGCGGAAAATGCAGTGAAAAGAATTGGCCGCTTCGACGAGCTGCAGGGTATGCCCGGTGAGGTTTTTGAGCGCTATTTCCGTAAACTGCGCTTTCGTTTCAGGCCAGAGGATTTACGTTCGTGACTGATATAAATAAAAAATTGACGCCGCAGGCAGTCGTTTACAGATTGCCGGTGCAGTTGCATGGACTGCTATTAATAGCCCTGCTGTGGTGCACGCCGATAGTGCAGGCCGCCGAGTTAACCATCGAAATTAACCAGGGCCAGGATAACCCCACCGCCATTGCGATAGTGCCGTTTGACACGGGCCGCCTGTCGCTGCCGGAAAATGTTGTGCCCATCATAAACGGTGACTTGAAGCGCAGCGGTTTATTCGACCCGTTGCCAAGGGGCGACATGCTGAGCCAGCCGCATAAGCGTGAGGATGTGTTCTTTCGTGACTGGAGCGCGCTGGATGTTGAATTTCTGGTAGTCGGCGAAATCAAGCGCAAATCGGACAGCCAGCTGGAAATACAGTTCGAAATGTTCGACGTGCTTAAGCAAAAGCGCATATTCGTCGAGAAGGTTTCCGGTGCCGAGTCGCAGCTACGCGATATGGCGCACATTATTAGCGACAAGATATACAAGCAGGTGACCGGTATACCGGGCGCATTCAACACTCGGCTCGTGTACGTGTCGGCTGCCAGTCGCGAGGAGAAGCGGCTCAATTTTCGCTTAATGCGCTCCGACTCCGACGGTGCGCGGGAGAAGCTTATACTGGAATCGGAAGAGCCCATCATGTCGCCTTCCTGGTCGCCTGACGCGAAGGAGATAGCCTACGTTTCATTTGAAAGCGGCCGACCGGCCATTTACCGGCAGAAGCTGGCCACCGGTGAGCGTGACCAGCTAACCAACTTTCGCGGTCTGAACAGTGCGCCGGCGTGGTCGCCCGACGGCAAAAGGATGGCAATGGTATTGTCGAAAGATGGTAGCGCTGATGTCTACATTATGGAATTGGCAACCAGGCAGCTAAAACGCCTGACGCGCAGCTCGGCTATCGATACCGAGCCAGCCTGGTCGCCCGACGGGGAAAGCATTATATTTACCTCTGATCGCGGGCGTAAGCCACAACTTTACAAAGTCACGCTCGCAACCGGGCTTACTGAACGGTTAACATTCGAAGGTGACTACAACGCGCGTGCGGCCATGCGCCATGATGGCAAGGGTCTGATTTTGGTGCACCGACGCGACGGCAAGTTCCACATCGCCGAGCTGGATTTTAAAACTGAGCGCATGAACGTGCTGACCGAAACATCGCTCGATGAGTCGCCCAGCCTGGCACCCAACGACAGCATGATAATTTATGCGACCCAACGAAATAGTCGTGGTATTCTCGCCGCCGTGTCGGTCGACGGTAATGTTAAATACATCTTGCCGGCTACTAATCGTGATGTGCGCGAACCGGCGTGGTCGCCTTTATTAAGCAAATGACAGATACATTAAGAACCGAGGCTAAACAATTATGAAACTGATTAAAATACTGTGTTGCTCAGTGGCGTTCAGCGTGCTGCTTAGCGCCTGCGGCGGCACTCCAATGGACGATGGTGGCGACGTCAGTAGTGATCAGCCGATAATGGACCCAACGGGTGCCACGGCCTCGGGTGCCGGCGAAGACGGCGAAATTAGCGGCTCCTCGATTGAGGACGACAGCGGTGCCTTGAGCACAGTGTTTTATTTCGACTACGATCGCTCCACCCTGACCTACGAAACCCGCCAGGCGCTCGATCAACACGCTGAAAATCTTAAAAGCTCGGCTCGCGTAATACGTCTGGAAGGACATGGCGACGACAGGGGTACACGCGAATACAACCTGGCGCTCGGCGAACGGCGCGCAAAATCGGTGGCTGATTACCTGGTGTTGCAAGGCGTGTCGCGGTCACAAATCGAAACCATCAGTTACGGTGAAGAAAAGCCGGTAGCCTTTGGCCAGAACGAACAGGCATTTTCGCTAAACCGGCGGGTTGAGCTTAAGTAATTCTGATCTCTCATTTAAAGTCACATTTAGAGTCATAGTGCAGTGAATATAAAATACCTCAGTTGGATTTTAGCAGCATTAGTTTGCAGCCATGCCGCACTTGCGCAGGTGAAGGTGGTTGAATCCTCGACTGACCCGCAGCGCAGGAGTTCATCGCGCGGCAATCCGCAAACCGAGATGTACCTTGAACTGCAGCGCTTGCAGCGGGACGTAATGGATTTACGCGGCCAGATGGAAGAGCAGGCGTATCAGATAAAGAAACTGACCAAACAGCGCAAAGACGACTACGTCAATCTGGATGAGCGCATCAGCTCGCTGTCGGGCGGTAAGTCCGAGCCGCGTAACAGCAGTCGTGCCGAACGACTGACGGAGAACCCTACTGCCAAAACCAAAGCTGACCTGCCATCCGGTGACCCGGCTGCCGAACCGAAGGTTTACAAAGCCGCCTATGCTCTGGTGAAAAATCAGGAGTTCGATGAAGCACTCGGCGCCTTCGACGATTTTATTTTGCTTTACCCCAACGGCGAGTACGCGCCCAACGCGCACTACTGGCTCGGCGAACTGTACCTGTACAAATCTGACCTTCCGCGCGCGATTGAGGAGTTCAGCGTGATTGTTGATGACTACCCCCAGCACCGCAAGGCGCCGGACGCCATGTTCAAGCTGGCCAAGGCGCACCACGTCAAAGGCGATATTGAAACAGCGCGCACTTTGCTAAATCGTGTTATTTCAGACTATCAAAATACTGACAGCAGGGCGCCCAAGCTGGCGCGTGATTATCTTAATAATATGCTGCAGTAGTCGTTTGTTCGCACGATAAAAACTATCGATGGATAAACTCTCAAAGACTCGCGCGCCTGTCTTTTGCCGTGGCATATGATTGCTGAACAAAAAAAAGCGATTGTATTGCTTTCAGGCGGGCTCGATTCCACCACCGTGTTGGCAATAGCGCAAAGTCAGGCGTATCAATGCTATACGCTCAGCTTCGACTACGGGCAGCGACACCGGGCCGAATTGCAGACTGCAGCCACTATCGCCGCTGCGGCTGGGGTGGAGGAGCATCGCGTCATTGCTATCGATCTCGCCAGCCTGGGTGGATCGGCGCTGACTGATGCGACTATCGCCGTGCCCGCTGCTGATCCTGCTAACCAGCAAATTCCAATCACCTATGTGCCAGCGCGAAATACGGTGTTCTTATCGCTGGCGTTGGCGTGGGCTGAAGTGATCGCGGCGCAGCATATTTTTATCGGTGTCAACGCCGTCGACTACTCCGGCTATCCCGACTGCCGGCCCGATTACATTGCCGCTTACGAGCACATGGCAAACCTCGGTACGCGTCTGGGCGCCGAGGGCAAGCCGCTGCGTGTGCATACGCCGCTAGCCGACAAAAGCAAGGCCGAAATTATTAATCTTGGTATGGAACTCGGCATTGATTACGCGCAAACGGTATCGTGCTATCAGGCCAACGCTGCAGGCGAAGCCTGCGGTGACTGCGACAGCTGTTACCTGCGTCGCCAGGGTTTCGAGCAAGCAAAGCTAAGCGACCCCACGCGTTACGATAAAGCACCAAAAAAATCTTGAGTTTTTCGCTCATATCAGTACCATAAGCGCCTTCGTTTCGGGTCATAAGATTCCGTACAACGAAAGCTTGCACGTACGGGCAAGCGTAGAGATTTCAGTTTACGGGTCGTTAGCTCAGTTGGTAGAGCAGTTGGCTTTTAACCAATTGGTCGCTGGTTCGAATCCAGCACGACCCACCATATTTTATAAGTAAGAGCTACAAGATTAGAGAGTTAGGGTTTTCGCAATGCGCCGCTCAATTATCGTCTTTAGTCTACTTTAACCTGGGCTGACGTTTACCAACAAACGCCGCCACGTCATTCGCCTTTTCCATGACAGCCGATCCCGGCAGCATATAATTAATTAGCCCCCACTGCAGCGCTTCGTTGGCTGGCAGCGTGCGGTGTGTCAGTCTCAACTCCCGGGTTTTTCCAAGCCCAATCAATCCTGGCAGGTAGTAAGAAGAGCTGCCATTCGAGCTAGGACCTGCCCGCTTACAGGCCATTGTGAAAAAAGCAGAATCGCTGGCAACCATAAGATCGCCTGCAACCGACAGGCCAAATCCCGTGCCGGCGGCAACACCATTCACGGCGATGATAAGCGGCGCGTCCATGCGTGCCGTGTCTAACTCTTCTATAATCCTAGAAACCGCAGTTGGATCACGAAAGTATGCACAAGCTCTTAATGCACCTAGAAAATTTGAAAAAGCTCTCATCACCAATAAGGTGACTACGAGTTTTTCAAATCTCCCATGCACATCAATATCTTGCACATCTTTTCCGCGCCCAACTGCGGTTTCTAGGATAATTGACGCCGTTTTATAGCAGCAACTAATTCAGCGATTTTGCGCAGCAACGATAGACAGGAGTCTGCAATGACCATCACCTCTCGCCCGTTTCGCTCAACTCTTTATATGCCAGGCTCAAACCTGCGCGCCCTGGAGAAAGCAAAAACGTTACCGGTTGATGCCCTCATACTTGATTTGGAGGACTCGGTCGCCCCTGACAAGAAAGCTGTGGCGCGCGAGCAGGTGGTTACAGCAGCAGAGCAGGCGCTGGCTGGGGCTTACGGTAAGCGGCAAATAATAATACGCAGCAACAGCCTTGACACCGATTGGGGCGAGGCCGATCTACGTGCCGCTGCTGCGGCCGCGCCCGA
>JBBKXJ010000219.1:0-10206 GCA_037969395.1 Pseudomonadales bacterium | reverse complement strand
ATTAGTACCCCTTCCAGGTGATATTGCCTAATGCAGCGTTAAGCAGACCGTTTTCTGCAAGACGCACTGGTGACGGCATAGCGGGCCTACGTCGAACCAGTGCACCAAAAGTAGGCGCTTTTAGGCGACAGCCGCAGAGGGCGGCCTGCTTAGCGCCCTTCGGGTCATCCCAAAAGCGGCACAGTGCTTCGTCTCCTAAAGAGCCTACTGTTGGTGTTTCCCCTCAACATAGGCCCACTGATATGTTGTGACCTGTCAACCTGTTTAACCATCTTTCCATTTATTCAACCGCTTTTACACCTCTTTTTTTAGTAAGCCCTTGAGACAGATCAGGAGCAGCTAGCAACGACGGTTGATCAGTCTGATATTCGCGGGTTTAAACCGCCTGACAAATCTTCGTCGTGGAGCTGCCTCGCTCTATGCTCGAGGGTCGTTCCAGTTACCTGGACGCCTCTTAGTGGGCCCGAGGATTCTCCTGTCGGCATCCCCTGACCTGACCCAAAGGCTCACTGTCTTCGTTTTCGTGGGCCTGTTCATGCGCTATTTATCTCTAGATATTCCTCGACTACACCGCACCGGCGTCGCGTTCAGCCGCCATCACTTCACCGAAGATCGCCCAAATGAACCCACTTAATTCGCGGGCCACCGCTGTGCAGGTTTTAACCGGCAACAGCCCCCGTTTGCTTAATGACTGATATCGCCCGCACAAGCGTTTCTGTGCCTTCCACGCAATCGCTTGCACCGCCTCCGACGTCTGCTCCGCGCGGCGTTCTATCCGCGCCGTCTTCCGCGCCGGAAAACGATAGCTCCAGGCCGCCTCGATCAACACCCGCCTCATATGCCCATTACCCGTCTTGGTGATGCCGCCGCGCCGGGTCTTCGGACCGCTTGATGATTCACTCGGCACCAACCCCAAATACTTCATCAGCTGACGCGGTGAATCAAACCGCGTGATATCGCCCAGTTCCGCCACAATCGTCATCGCCGTCACTAACCCGCAACCCCGCAAGGCCATCAGACCTTTAACCACCGGCGCCATCGTCCATCCCGCTAACGCTTTCTCCAGCTCCTGTTCCAAGTCAGCCACACGCCGCTGCTGCTGCTTCACGCTGTCCACGTACTCCTGGAAAACGATTTGTTGCACCGGATGAGCAAACCGTATGCCTTCCAGCCAACGCCAGTGCGCTTGAGTCCACTTGCTCTTCTTGCTGTCGTATCCATGCCCGTGACGAAGCAAAAAACCATTCAGCCGCTGCCTGCTCTGACGCTCCAGATGCTTCATATCTTCTCGGGCGCGGCTTAAATCTCGCATCGCTTCTTGCGCCTGATCCGGTACCCACACAGCCGTTAACTCACCCGCCCGGTGTAGCCGCGCCAAACCCTCGCCGTCGCGCCGGTCCGTCTTGACACGATCACCCGGCTTCGTGGGAATCAGTGATGGTGCCACCACGGTGCAGTCATGGCCCGACCCGGTAATTTGCCGGTATATGCCATAGCCGCAGGGACCCGCTTCGTAACAGAACGAGACCACCTCACCGGTAGGACTCACGTCTGCTATTAGCTTGGCGACCGCTGTCGGCGTATTCGCTATTTCGCCGTAATACCGCGGCTTACCGCCCGCCGCATCTGCTATTGCGACGGCAATCGTGTCTTTGTGTGTATCCAATCCAACATACTTGGTAAACTGATGCATGACCTATCCCTCTCAATACTGGCTCTGAGCCGTTGTGTATCCACCCTCAGCTTAACCCACGAGCTTGAGAGTGGGTAGGTCACTACATAATGTCCATGCCGTCGGGAAAACGCCTCACACTGTACCGCTTTTGGAATGACTGCATTAGATAATATCACCTGGAAGGGTTACTACGACTCGAGGTAAAAAATCAAATCAGCGAGTTCATCGCTAGCGCGAGACAGGGCGTCAGCGTCGTCGCCGCGTAATGCATCGCGCACTTGCTCGCTCAGGTTGACCAGGTCTTCCTTGTCTTCCGCAGCAGCGTTATCCATCAAGCGCTCCGCTTTCTCAAATAAGGCCTGCGACTGCACATGGTCCCGCCGCTCACTGACCGAGGTATCCCCGCTGTCGGCGTCAATGATCAGTGCGTCCAGCCGCTCGCGCGCAGCACTCATTTCTTCCTGCGCAAAACGGGTAGTCGCATTTTCAATGCGAATATTTTTTTTCAGTCCACTGCGCTTTTCAACCGAGGATACCTGCAGAATGCCGTCGAGGTTGAGAGCGAAGGTGGTGACAATGATATTACCGGCGGGCACATTACCCAGGCCTTCGACCAGATAAGAGCCAAGCTCAGTATTATTCAATGCATCGGGGTCCTCGCCCTGGTAGACGCCGACCTCAATCACTTGCTGGCCATCGTACATGGTGGTAAAAGCTTCGCTCCTGGTAGCTGGAATGGGCGTGTTCTTGCGAATCAGCGGCACGTAGGTGTAGGGATAAGGTTCACCGTTGAGCTCCGAGTAGGCATTGGTGCCAAACGTGTAGGGCGTCACATCAACCAATACACTGCTGACGTTGTGGCCGGCGATGACTGCGGCCTGTATCGCCGCACCGGCGGCGACGCAGAGATCGGGGTCGACTTCGGCACGCGGTTGCATCCCCAACTCCTGTTCCAGCCGGCGCTGTATCAACGGGGTACGGGTCGCGCCACCCACCAGCAGGATTTCATCCAGGTCGCTAACGCTGAGTTCGGCACCCTGCAATGCAATATGTACCGCTTCCAGCGTTTCGGCCACGAACGGTTCGATCATATTCTCGTAGTCCATGCGGTCCAGTTCGAGGGAGAGGTGGACCGGATTACCGTTTTTCTCCAGCAGGTACTCTTCATCGATACGCGCAAACGGCGCGTCGCTCAACGCAATTTTGGCGGCTTCCGCTGCGCGCACAATCCTGGCGCTGGCGGTAGCGTTTGTAGAGGGGTCAATGTCTTGCGTGTCACGTAAATGCGCTACCAGATGATCGATTATTTTGGCGTCAAAATCGTCGCCGCCCAACTGATTGTTGCCGTGGCTTGCCAGCACCTCGGTGACATTCTGCTCCATCTTTACCACCGACACATCGAAGGTACCGCCGCCAAGGTCGAACACCAGAATGTTTCGCTGCCCTGAGTGATTCGCTTCATACGCCAACGCCGCGGCGGTAGGTTCGTTAATGATACGCACGACTTCCAATTCCGCCAGTGCGCCGGCGTCGCGCGTCGCTTGCCGCTGGGCATCCGAGAAATAGGCCGGCACGGTAATCACCGCCCTGGATACCTTTTCACCGAGATGTAGTTCCGCGGCTTGCTTCAAACGGCGCAATATCAGCGCGGAGACTTCTTGCGGCGTGTACTGGCGCCCACCCATATCGACTTTGGCATCTTCTCCCATTCGCCGTTTTATCGAACGGATGGTGCGTTCGGGGTGCAGGGCATACTGGTTACGGGCGCTCTGGCCGACCAGCAAAGCGCCGTCATCGGCCAGGCCGACCATTGAGGGCAGCAGCGGCGAACCATCCACGTCGATCAGTTGCGCCTGGCCGTCACGAATCACCGCCACTTCCGAATTGGTCGTGCCCAGATCGATGCCAATGATTGTTGTTTCGTTCATGCCTGATTCTCAGTTTTATTGACGACGACTTCAGCCAGGCGCAGGAGTTTACCGTGCTGCGTAAAACCCTTTCTGCTTTCCTTTATGACTATGCCGTTGCCGGTATTGGCAAGCTGCGTGGTTTCCGTGGCGCGCATGGTCTGCGGGTCGAAGCGCTGCTTGATTGTTTCCAGGGCCTGCACACTGCGGCGCGCGAGGATTTCATCGAGCCGGCCCAGATTCATCGCCAGCCCTTCGGCGATACCGTTGACGAACACGCCGGCGCCACCACGCCGCGCCAGCCAGCGGGGTTGGTAACGTTTTGACTGGTCGAGCGCGGCTTGTAGCCGGTCGCGTAAATCCAGCAGCTCCACCAGCAGATCCTGTTCCGCCGATTGGCGTACTTCGCCTTCTCGCTGCCGCTGTTGAGACAGATCGGCGTCCAGCCTTGCGTTTGCCTGACGCAGCGTATCGAATAAACCCCGAAATTCTTCGACGGCCGTTTTCACCTGGCGTGACTCGATCTTGACCTCGTTTTTTAACGCCGCTTGTTCAGCGAGCAGGCTAAACAGGTCGGGTGCCACCGCCGTTGGGTTGGAAAGTGGCTGGTCGACACGGTCAAGAAAATCGCTGAATCGATCCATCCACTGTTGCTTGTCCTCAGGCTCCATCAGTCAGCGCCGCGCAATAAGGCTTTAATCAGCGCCGGGTCTGGCCGTTGCAATCGTTGTTCCGGTGCCGCGCGGTCGAGAATATCCTCGCCGCAGGGTGGGCGGGTATCGAACAATTCGTAGGCGAGGCGCTGCTTGCGCGTGCGAATCGTATCAAAAGCCGTGCGCACTTGTTCGAAGCGGTGGGCATCCCGTTCCGGCGGGCAGGCCTTGACGGCGGCCAGCCAGGCGGCGTGAATCGCCGCATCGTCAGCGTCGGAGGCGACACCCAGCATGAGGTAGGGATCACTCATTCGAAAAAATCCAATTGGTCGCTATCAGTGTCAGTAGCGTCATCGCCGCCGCTTTTTTTACGCTGTGGTTTTACCGGCTTGCGCCGTGGAAGGAACGGTGGCGAGTCGATGTCGTCGTCAAATTCATTTGCCCCCGGCGTGATGCGCTCAATTAACGCCTCCATTAATCCTTCAATGCCCTTCTGGTCGACCAGGTCACGCACCTCCTCTGGTATGTCCGGCGGCAGATCGAATGCCGACGGTGGTGCGGCGCACAGACTTAATGTGTGTCTGATCCGCTGTGCGGTTCGATTGTCACCCGTCGTCGACGCCTTCTCTTCGGCAGCTTCCAGTCGGTCAAATTCGGCGTCGGTCACATCCCAATACATATCGCCGTGGCGTGCTTCGAAGGCATGCAGTTCGAACACGGGCTGGCCTGGCGCTAGTTGCAGCGCAGCCCGCGCATAGGCCTCGCGCACCGAATCGAGTTGGCAGCGCCGTAATGTTTCGCAGATGACCTCGAATTCCAGCGCGGATAACTTAAGTATTGCGGCCCGTTGCAACGTCGCTGAAAAATACGGCAACAGCGGCGGCGGCATATCAATGTTCGCATCCAGAACCTCGCGCAATTTGCTAAAAAATGCCAACAAGTCGGTTTTTTCCGGCGTCTTAATTTGCTTGAGTCCAAGCTGTTTTAGTATGTAGTGCGGATCCTGTTGATGCCGGGCCGCCTCCAGCGTCAGTGCCAGTTGGGCCGCAATGCCGCTACCCAGACGCGAAACCAGGGTTCGCAGCGACGCGATGCCGGCGTTTCGGTCAGTGATAGTCAGCAGCAGAAAGCCGCGCACCAGTTCGAGTTTGATTTCGGCTGGCTCGCCCCGCACCCATTCGGCGGCCAGTTGCAGCTCCTTTTCCGTCAGGTCGGCGCGCTGCTTGCCGATTTGCTTGCGGGCGTGGGCCAGGTGGGCGTCCAGCAAACTGTCTCTGGCGCGGCTGTTAATAGGATCGAGGTCGAGCACATGGCGTGCAAAGCCTGCGGCTTTTTTGTGCGCGTTACTGGCGACTGCGGTTTCCAGCGCCTCGCTGAGCACCGCCACGGCATTCGGCCAGCGCGCCAGGGTCAGGTCCAGTACGCGGCGCGCGTCTTTCAAGCGGTCATTATCGCGGTAGTGCTTTATCAACTGCAAATGCGTCGGCTGATCGTCGGGATCGTAATGCAGGCTTCGCTCCAGGCCCTGCTCGACCCATTCAGCCAGCGGTTCCTCATCCCAATGATAGGGTCGATACGTCAACAGGTTCCAGGTGTTGGCGAGACGGCGCTGAATCAGTGCGATCCGTACCGCGTTATCACTGCCGGGCGCGGGATCGGCCGGCCGCTGCAAGTGCTCGATCACAGCTTGCCAAGCGTGAAAAATATCCTCGGGGCCGTCGTGTTTGGCTTCGACGTGCCAGGCGCGTACGAGTACATATTGAAAAGGCGTGGGGCCTTGCTCGGCTAATAGTGGGGAGCGTTTTAAACTGCGTGGAAAGCCGTCGATCAACAGGCATAAGCCGTGCTGTTGCACCCAGTCTTCACCGAGCGGTTGGCGGTAACGGTTCAGTAGGTATGCCAGTTGTTTCGCCTTGGGGTTTTTGCCCGCGCGCTGCAGTTCATGCCACAACTTGAGCCGAGTGTCCGACCAGCCCCTCAGCGCCGCCGCCGCACGCCGCGTGCTGTCGTCGGCTTGTTCGAAACCGGTCAAAAATTCCGAGCCAGGCAGCAATGCCAGTGTGACGGCACGCGCGACAGCGGCGAATGGCGAATTATCGGCAATTCGCTGTAGCTGTGAAGCCGCCGTGGCGGGATCGGTTGCCGCTTTCATCAAGGCCTTCAGCACCTGCACCCAGTCGCGGTACGGTGAGCGGAACGGAATATTGGCCAGCAGCGCAGCCGCTTCGTCATCGTTGCCGCGACACCAGGCGTGCAAGGCATTGCGGGCGGCCGCGCCATGCACGATGACGGCATCATCGTCCGTTAGCCACTGATCCAGCCCCTCGGTTCCAGCAAGATGCAAGGCCGCCAATGTACCCCGCAGTCTCGCGGTGGTCTGTGAGTCCAGCGATGATTCGATAGTGCGGAAACGCTGCAGCGCTTCCGCGATCTTGCCGGTATGCAGCAGAACAAAGATATGTTCGGGGTCTGGTGCGGCGTCGGGACAAAACTGGGCGCGATTCTGCCAAATCGCCAATGCCTCTTTCAGCATACCCTTAGTTTGCAGTTCTCTCGCTCTTCCCTGATAAGCCGCCGACAGCCCCTGCTGCCATTCAGCCTTGTTTTCGATTTTAAGGAGTGCTTTGAAGTGATTGACCGCGTCGCGGAAGTGACCCGTTTCCAGCGTCTTGTGGGCAAGCACTGCGAGTTCGGTTCCAGAAAGTTTGTGGCCGCAGTGTTTTTTTCGCTGCCGTTTCTTTCTCTTTGCTGACACTACCTGATTGCTACCGCTGCGATATCTTTAAAATGTAAATCGATCCTACATATGATACCAGCGATCTTTAGCGAAAAAAGCATCCATGTTGATCGTGCTTGTGTATTTTTACCGGCAAACAATTGTTGCCGCTGTTTTATTTGCTGTTCATTAGGCTACGCATTCGTCTGTCGTATATATCGTCGATCCTCGCAACCGTATTATCCGGGTTAAACCCACAAAGCCGCAAAATGTCGCACTTATCTCTGTAGCCCACGGGTGGCGTGGCCTGTAGCGCTGGAGGACAATTAACCAACCCTGCATTTCCTTGTTTTCTGGCTATTATTTATTCACTTCCTGCCGTATACAATCCTCCCTTTTGATGGAGGAACCCATGACATTCCAAGGCAAACGCCTTTCTCTCTTTTCCCTGCCAGAAGTACAAGAACTCTACAGTGTCCCCCGTTTTAGCCCGCATGAAAGGGAATACTTTTTCACCCTGAACGACGAAGAATATGCGGCGGTCAACCGTCATAATTCGTACCGGAATCGCATCTATCTTGTGCTGATGCTCGGCTACTTCAAGGTTAAACCCGTCTGCCTGGTTTACGGCTGGAAAAACATTGCCGAGGATTATCGTTATGTAGCGGAACGCTATTTCCCATTAGCCAGCAAGCAAAATAAAAATATAGACCGGCAAACCCGCGGTCGGCTCTATCATACCGTATTTAACATCGTGGGCTATCAACGTTACGACAAACCAGTTGAGTTAGATGTGTTAACGCATTTGAACAAACGGGCGATGTTATACGTTGATGAAACACAGCTGTTCAAAGATGTGGTCGACTTGCTGAAATCAAAACAGGTGGCCATACCGCGCTACTCAACACTACAAAAAGTGATATCACGCGTCGTTAATACAGAAGAAGCACGCCTGGCCGCACTGATTGGCAGGCACCTTTCAAACAAGGACGCCTTCCTTCAGCTGATCGATCACAATGAGAAAAATTATCGACTGAAGGACCTGAAGAAATTGACCAAGGCCTACAAGCCCGGTGAAATAAAAAAGGAATTGGCTCGACATCGAATTTTGTCCGAATTGTCTGTCGACGCACTTGGCTTAATGGAAAAACTGAAACTATCCGACGGCAATATTTGCTACTTTGCCACACGATGTCAGCAGTACGACATCAGTCGATTGCGCGAGTTAAAGCGGGAGAAAGCCCTCATCTATTTGACCTGCTTCGTCGCCACACGGTTTCGCATTTCAAATGATAGCTTAACGCAGTCGTTTCTCGTGGCGTATAAAGATGTTAATGATCAAGCGTTAGCGTATCGTGATGAGCAAGTGAAGCAGCAAGCGCTGGCGTTACTCGATGACATTGAAAAAGTGCCGCAGGTGTTGAATTTATTTGTCGATAACACGATCGAAGATTGCGTCTCTTTTGGTACCGTACGTCCCCAAGCGTTCAAGATGATTTCCAAAGATCAGTTGCCGCTGGTGAGTCAACAACTGGCAAACATAAAGCCGGATAAAGCCGTCTTTCAGTGGGACTATATGGATAAGCACTTCACTCAGGTTACCCGGAATATTCGGCCATTATTGTTGGCATTGGATTTCGGTTGTCGCGGCAATACCTTACTGGAAAGACAAATCAATACGGTCAAGGCCGCCCTTAAATCACACCTACCATCACCACCCATCGATGGCCGCCTCGTGAAGCGGAGCGATAAAAACTACCTCACCATCAATTCGTTGGGTGAGGATAACGATAAAAAAGAGATCGCGAATAGACATGAAATGTATCTCTACAAGCTGCTCGATACCGCCCTTCGAAATGGCAATGTGTATGTCAAAAATAGCTTGGAATTCCGTAGTTTTGATGATTATCTGGTGAATGACGCGATCTGGCATCACCGCAACAAATATTTGCGGGAGGCAGGGTTGGGGTGGATGACCCAGTCGAGCAGAGATTATTTGACCACACTGGAAAACAGGTTGAGTGAAAAAAATCACGTCGGTGGGTCAGCGCATTGCTGACGGTAAAAATGTTTACATCAAACGCAAACCCAATTCTGACACGCTTCTCTGGTCAAGAGCCGTCACACTCAAAGATGCTGCGTTAACGGAACGGTTTTTTGCCCACTTCGACAGAAAAACGATCGTCAATGTCGTCCGCAAAGTGGACGCAGAAACCGGTTTTCTTGAGCACTTCAAACCCACCTCGAACCGCCACAAGAAATCAGTCGCTAGTGTTGAGAACCTATTGGCATGTGTCATAGCGAATGGTACTTTCCAGGGAACACATAAGTTTTCAGCGGTATCGGACCAACAGTATAAAGTGTTGAAACGGATCGAAGACGACTGTTTTCACGACGCGGCGCTATGCCGGGCAAATGATGCGATTACCGGCGCGGCGGTGCGCTTGCCCATCTTTGATGAATTCAAATTGAGTGATGGGGAAACTCACAGCAGTGCGGATGGGCAGCGTTATGAAAGCAAACACGGTAATCCTTTGGTTGATTACGCTGCCAAATACTATGACTCCAGGAAGGGCGCTATCGTGTATACCCTGGTGGCATCGCACTTTGCCACGCAGGGTAAAGTGATTTCGGCACGATCCCATGAAAGCTACCATGTGTTCGATGTGGTGTACAACAACACCTCAGACCTTAAAGCCAATATTATTTCAACAGATACCCACGGCACCAATCAATTTAATCACGCCCTTTTGAATGCGTTTGGCTATCAGTTCACGCCACGCTATGCAGGATTCAAGAAACGGTTTCTCACAGAATTCAAGGTCAGCTTCGATGCAGGTGAGGTGCTGTCTCTTGTTAAACCGATTAACTGGAAGTTGATCCAATCCGAGTGGGAGAACATCGTCAAAATCATGCTGTCGCTGGGCAGGCGAACCGTTCAGCAATCCACCCTCGTCAAAAAGCTCTGTGGCTATAAACAACACAACACGACCCTGTTGGCACTCGCCGAATATAATCGTGTTTTTAAATGCCTGCACCTGTTGGACTATGCGAATGACAAGCAATTGCGGCAAGTGATCCAGGAATCATTAAATCGGGGCGAGCAGCTGCAGGGATTAAAGAGAGCCTTGGCGGTCTTGGGAGGTAATCAATTTCGTGGCAGGAATCCAGAGGAGATGGCGATGTGGAACAGCTGCGCGAACTTACTTGCGAACTGCATCGTTTATTATAATGCGTTGATCATGTCGTCGTATA
>JBBKXJ010000218.1:0-34154 GCA_037969395.1 Pseudomonadales bacterium | reverse complement strand
TTCAATGAACACTGGTCACCTAAAATAATAGCCGAGATGAACGACTACCAGTTCAAGCTAGTCAAGGTCAAAGGCGACTTCGTCTGGCACGATCATCAAGATACCGACGAAACGTTCATCGTACTGAGTGGCAAGCTACGCATCGATTTTCGCGACGGCCACGTAAACGTGCAGCAAGGTGAAATGTATGTGGTGCCCAAGGGCGTTGAGCATAAACCGTATGCGGAAGAAGAAGTTGAAATGTTGCTGATAGAGCCAGGCGGCACGCCGAATACCGGGGATGCGGGCGGAGAGCTTACTGCTGAAAGTGATGTGTGGGTATAGCGGGCAAGTTCTTATTCCTCGTCGAAGTCTGGATACTGCTCGGGCTTTTCTCCCGATTCACTTATCACGCGCGGGTACTTTGTGCGGGCGGCTGCGGGGAACGGCTTCTTTCGGGTTTGCGCTATCTTAAATAACCAGCTATCGCCATAGTCGAACATATAAAACAGTTTCCTGTTTTTTTGCAACGGGAAAACGTCTTCGAGGTCCGTTGTATAAATCGCTTCGTTTTCATCTTCGAACCGAATCCGTTCACGGCTTCTTGCCGTGCGCGCAATATAAAATTCATACAAATGGTCATTCTCGAAGTTCACCGCAGTTTGTATCGCCAGGTGTAACTCCTCCAGCGTCGCTTCGGAATCAATTTCCATGGCACATTGCCATCCTTCATCCTGCTCGTTCGTGTACATGCCGGACCCGAGTGAGATTTTCAGTGTGACTATCATTTGCAGGCGACCGTAACTTTCTGTTGCTAATTGAGTCCACATGGTACTCGTCCTATGCCTCGGCTTTAAGTGCTAAGTATCTGCAATACTGCCGACCAACAGACCATGCTTGCTTGAGTTTTTCCAGGCGAAAAGAGTATATTGCCGCTAACGGGTTTCCCGGGGCGCTACATCTTACGGAGCGATCATGAAACAAATGCCATTGGGCTCACAAGGCTTGCAGATTTCCGCACTGGGCCTTGGTTGCATGGGTATGTCGGACTTTTACGGCCACGGCAACGAGACTGAAAATCAGCGCACGCTGGCGCGCGCGCTGGAACTGGGCATTAATTTCTGGGACACGTCGGATATGTACGGCCCGCACACCAACGAAGAACTGCTTGGGCGTGCGCTGAAGGGCCGGCGTGACCAGGTGGTGCTGGCGACCAAGTTCGGTATTCTGCGTGACGAGCAAGGCGGCATGAGCTACTGTAGCCGGCCGGATTACGTGCACCAGGCGTGCGACGCCTCGCTGCGACGTCTTGGCGTCGACTGCATCGACCTGTATTACCAACACCGGGTCGACCCGGAGGTCGAGATCGAGGAAACGGTGGGCGCCATGGCTGAGCTGGTGCAGGCCGGCAAGGTGAAATTCCTCGGCCTGTCGGAGGCGCCGCCGGATATCATCCGGCGTGCGCATGCGGTCGCGCCAATTTCGGCCTTGCAAACGGAGTACTCGTTGTGGTCACGCGAGGTGGAGGCAGAAATCTTGCCAACCGTGCGTGAGCTGGGTATTGGTTTCGTAGCCTACAGCCCGCTGGGGCGTGGTTTTCTCACCGGCGCGATTACCTCACGAGACGATCTGGACGCGGATGATTGGCGTTTGCGCAGCCCGCGGTTTAGCGAAGAAAACCTGCGGCAAAATCTTAAACTGGCGCAGCATGTGAAAGATCTTGCCGCAACTAAGCGGGTAACGCCTGCACAACTTGCGCTGGCCTGGGTGCTTGCCCAGGGCGACGATATCACGTCTATTCCCGGCACCAAGCGGGTCAAACATCTGGAAGATAATGCGCGCGCGACCGGGATCAGGTTTAGCGATGAAGAATTGCGAACCATCGCTACAGCGTTTCCCGAAGGTGTTGCCGTTGGTGGGCGCTATTGATTCGGCCGGCGGGCGATGACTTCAGCTCGCCATCGGCGTACACGCGCAACGGTTTTATGAACAGTTTGGATTTACGTCCTTGAGTGTAGACAGCGCCAGACTTCGGCTACCACTAAAGTCGATTTAGCCTCGATCTATCAGAAGCAAGCACCGCGTTTCGCGATACTTGCCGGCTCATCTATAATCAATGCACAGCGTACCCATCAGTCGAGTACGCGGTGTCCACGGAACCAGCAATGAGTCAGCAGAAAAGCAACCTTCGCTTACACAACGCGTCTCCAGCTAGCAGCGCAGCCGTCGTTTGCCCGGCAGGAGCCGCAGTCAGCAGCGATCATTTCATGTCAGAAGGCGGCGTAGAATTTGCGGGCAAGCATTATCTGGTCGATTTCTGGGGCGCGCAGTCGCTGACCAGTGTGGCAGTGATCGAGCAGGCGCTGCGAGATGCGGCGCTTGCCTCGTGTTCCGTGTTGCTGCACATTCACCTGCACCAGTTTTCCAGCAGTGGCGGCGTCACCGGAGTAGCGCTGTTGGCGGAGTCGCATATAAGCGTGCATACCTGGCCGGAGCGTGATTTTGCAGCGTTTGACGTGTTTATGTGTGGTGATGCCAAGCCGGAGGAAGCCGTGAAGCTGCTCAGGTCGGTGTTTCGGCCAGAGCGGGTTGAGCTAAGTGAAATTCTCCGAGGCAAACTTGAGTAGGGTGCGCTGTGCGCACGCGCATACGAACGACGATTTACAGAAATCAGATAGGGAGCAGAGAGCCGGGTTCCGCGTGCGCGCGGCGCAAGTAGCGGCTAATGGCTTAGGTCATCCAAATACAGTTGGTACAGCTCTGGCTGCATAATTGAATTGGGCGGTGTGGGTACTTTCGCCATATCTTTGCTGAACACTGTCGCTGCCAGCATCGCCTCTGCAGTAATCGCCCGTGTCGGTACATCAAACGCAAACTGCTGCGGGAAGGCTGCGCCATTGCGCGCCATATTGAAACCCCAAATACCGAAGGAGGGCAGCGCCGCGTGGTAGCTGAGGGTGTGATCAAATACCTGCGCCAGTGTCGTTTCAATACACCAGAATGTTTGCCGGGTGAAAAACGGTGAGGAGCTTTGCGTTACCAGCACGCCATTGGTGCTCATACGGCGTTTGATCATGGTGTAAAACTCGCGCGAATAAAGTTTATTGATGGCCTCGTTGTGCGGGTCGGGCATATCGATAATCACGCGATCGTAGGCGATGCCGGGTTGATTAATAAAGCTAAAGGCATCTTCGTTAAATGTGGTTAGCTTGTCTGAAAACAGGCTGTTTTTATTAAGCCGCGTCAGCATCGGCAACTGTTTAGCGATGCGTGTCATTTCCGGGTCGATATCAACCAGGTGAATGCGTTTAACATCGGCATACTTGACCACCTCCCGTGCTACCAGTCCGTCGCCACCACCGAGTATCAGCACGTTCTCTCGGGGACCGGGGATAGCCATTGTTGGATGCACCAGAAACTCGTGGTAGCGGTATTCGTCGCGTGATGAAAACTGAATATAGCCGTCGATGTAGAGTCGCTGTTCCTGCGTTGTAACCGAACGCGTGACCACCAACTTTTGATACGGCGTTTGTTTGGAATATATCACCTGGTCAAAATACAGGTGTTTTTCGGCAAAGCTGCTGAGCCAGGTGCCGAAGAAAACGCAGGTGATAAGCAGTATTAGTATGGCAATACAGGCGCCTAACATCAGTTTGAAGTTATTCAGGTGGTCTTTAAAAACGAACACGTTGACGATGGCTACGAACACGTTGATCAGGCCAATGGCAAACGATGCCTGCACCAGCCCGAGGGTTGGCAGTAACAATAGTGGGAACATCACCGAGCCGATCAATGCCCCTACGTAGTCGAACGACATCACGTTGGCAATCGACTCTTTGGTGGAGGTTCGGTTGGCCAGCAAGGTGGTTAGAATGGGTATTTCCATGCCCACCATGGCGCCAATTATCAAAATCAGGCTGTACTGCACCAGGTCGTAGAGAATTCGCGCAAACGGAAATGCCATAAACAGCAAAATGCTGCATACGCCGCCGACCAGCCCAATCACAATCTCAACGATAATAAAATTCTGAATATACTGATCGTTGAAATACTTTGAGATCAGCGAACCGGCACCCATGGCAAACATAAAGAAGCCGATGGTGAGCGAGAACTGATACACGCTGTTACCCAACAGATAGCTTGAAACGGCGGCGATCAACAGTTGGTAGACGATGCCGCAGAGGGCAATGATCATCACCGACAACAGCAAGACCATGGACTGCTTGTTGCTTAGCTGTAAGTTGCTAAGTGTCGTGGTATTTTCTACAGAGGGGGAGGCCAATAGCGCACTTCAAGTCAGGCGCCGAGACGCGTCGTGAGGGAGTCGCGCCCGGTTCCTGTGTTGCACAGAAAGCGGGCGCTACCTTGGGTCTAGTTGGTGAGCACTTACTTGCCGCGTGAATGACTGCCTGAGCCGGCTCGCGAGCGTGCATTTGCCTGTGCGGCGGCGGCGCTAACCGGTTTTTTGTTGGCGAGCTGGCTGGTGTTCACGCCGGCTGCACGTTGCCGATTCATCATGCTGCCAAGCAGAAAGCCTGCCAGCAGGCCGGTGCCACTAAAGCCATGTTCGGTAACCTCACCGGTGCGGCTGGAGGAAATCAAACGACCGTTTTCAGCGTCGACTTCAATTTTAAACAGGCCTTCTTCATTGCTACTGTAGCTGCCGTCGCTATTACTGTCGGCAAAACCCAATAATGAGGCGTCTTGCTGTGGTGCCACACCGAGGGTGCTGCTGTAAAGTGCTGGCATGGCGGTGTTGTAGTTGGTAGCCAGCTCATCGGCCAGGCCGGCGAATGCGGCATCAGCGTCCGTCTGGTCGGTTTCGCCTGTCGTTTCCAGTTTGTCCTGATAGCTTTGTATCGTATCTTCGGTGATGTCCAGCACTCTTTTCATATCTATCTCGCTGGCAACGTTGCTGTCGCTATTACTGCCAGTTCCGGTTTTATCGGCCTGAGTATAGAAAAAAATACCGGCGATAACTGCCGCGATCAAGCCGTAACGCATCATGTTGTTCATGTTGAAACTCCAATTTCTGTTAATGCTTCACCCAAATCGTGGGTGAAATGCAGTTCGTGAACGCCCTGCTCGTAGTAGTCTTGCAATTGGCCGGCATATTTGAAACGGGCCGCCGCCAGAGGCTTATGTATTAAAGGTAAGTTGGACGGGAATGTCAAAAATACCTTACGGCCGCCTTCGTCTTTCACCGACTGCAAGCCCAGCTGTAAATCTTCAACTGAAAAGCTGCGCTTGCCGAACAATTTTACGCCGTCTTTGACGGTCCATGAAAAGGTGTAAGCGCCGTCGGTTTCGGCTATTTCATACAGGCCGTTGAAGCGGATAAGCGGCTTCTCATCGGCAATTTCGGCAGCGTCGAAGTCAGCGTCGTTGTCGCCAGTGCTCGTTGCTGACAGGTCGAGCCCTAAAATAAGCTGGTTTTCGCCCTCATCGTAAAAATCATTGTTAGTGACTTCCAGCGTAAAGCCCAGCGCCTGATACATGTGCAGCGCCGGTTCGTAAATCTTGCCGGCCTCAGGGTCTTCGTAATCCGAGACTTTGACAAAAATCTTGCGACCGTTAATGGCACGCAGTTTTTCCAGCAGGTCGGAAACCATGCGTTTGCCAAGTCCCTGGCCGCGCTGTGACTCTTCAAGATATGTCCACCCTAGCCAGTAGGTTTTGTCGGTAGCTTCAACTTCAGTGAAGCCGGTTACGCCGGCAACGTCGTCATCAATGTCGATAACATAGTAGTTATCCAGCCCGTTTTCGGTAAAGTCCGCATCGGCGCTTTCGCCGTCATCCTCATCGTGTTGTTCTATAATGGCGAGTACCCTGGGTAAATCGCTCATGTACATGGTGCGCAGTTCTGGCATGCTCTAACTCTCTATTTCAACGTAGCGTGGCAATAGTTTGCTGACGCGTAATACTAATACATTATTGGCGGTTTCGCGGATCATCCCACACGTTGGCGGGATCAGCCGACTGCGACCAGCCGTGATAGGGGTGTTTAAGCAATAGCTCGTCATCTTTGAACAGCAACACCAGCAGGGCGCCAGCCACGAAGCCGCCAATATGCGCCCAAAACGCAACGCCCCCGCCGCCGGCACCAAATGACGATATGCCGCCAATTAATTGCACCACAATCCAGTAACCCAACATGGCGAAAGCGGGTACTCGAAAGGTAGTAAAAATGATTATCAGAATTACCAGCATACGCACTTTAACTTTTGGGTACAGCATAATGTAAGCTCCCATCACACCGCCGATTGCGCCGGAAGCACCAACCATGGGAATGCCCGAACCAGGCTCAATCGCCACTTGTGCCGCCGCCGCACAGAGGCCGCTGAGTAGATAAAAGAGGATAAAGCGCACCGAGCCCATCGCATCTTCTACATTGTCGCCGAATACCCACAGAAACCACATATTGCCGATGATGTGCATCCAGCCGCCGTGCATAAACATAGAGCTGATTACCCCCAGCCACCCGGAGCCTGAATCATACGGGCACATGCGCTGCGTGGCGTCTACCGATGCACCGAACAAGTCGGCGGGGATAAGGCCAAAGTTGCATATTGAGGCCTGTAGCTGCTCGCCCGCGCCCATGCCTTGCAGAAATAGCCAGGCGCATACGTTAAGTGCAATTAGCAAGTAAGTCGCATAGGGTATATTGATTTGCGGATTGTCATCGCCAATCGGAAACATCGAATCTTCCTGTAGAAATAAAGCGTCGTATGGCAACGCAGTTTATAACAAAAGGTGGGCTCTTATTGATGCGGGCAGTTGGCTACGTCTCCACCTCGCCCCCTACGTAAAACCACTTGCCGCCAACACGCGCAAACACCGACTTTTCGCGTAGCACATTAGCTTCGCCCGCCGCGTCACAAAAGTGCGCCTCAAACTCGACGATTCCCGCGTCTCCAGCTTGCGATTTGTTCAGAACCTCAAGCTTAAACCAGTCACAGGCACGCGTTGACAGCTCGGCTGCCGTCAAGTTATGCGCGGTAGCGGGAAACCAGGTGCGCAGCAAATAGTCGCCGTGGCCACCGAGGGAGTAGGCGCTGTAACGAGAGCGCATTAATTGTTCGGGCGTTTTCGCCTGTTGCTGACCGCTTAAAAATCGTTCGCAGCACTGAGTGAACGACTTGTTGTTGCCGCAAATGCAGGAATTGTTGATTGGCATATGTAAAATTGAACTATGAGAGTCTCCAATGGATCGAAATTATTGCACAAACTTGATGGCTGCACGGTGATATTCGAGTCAGCGTTGCATACACTGGAACGATAGAAGTAGGGCTACTGCGGAATTTGTATGAGAATTAAACTAACCACCTTGTTAACTGCAATACTCACAATGCTGTTTAGCAGCGTTGTGATTAGTGCCGATGCCAGGGACGAGGTGCAGCCACGGCAGTACACCTATTCATGGCTATTCAGCGATGATAAGAAAATGCAGCCGCGAGGTGGCATTACCAGGGGACCAGCCGTCACGCTGGATACAAAACCCGGCGCCGCATGGAAAGCCTTACAGAACGACAAACTCTCCAACGTAGAGCGTGACCGGCTCGCCATTCTGGCAATGGCTGGGCCGTATCGAACCAGTTTTGATTTTATTGAAACGGTTGGTTTCATTGCCGGCTATACGCCTGAGCCGCCGTATCAGTCATGGGGTACTGAGTACGTCTACGTGATTGCCGATGAGCCAGAGTTTATTAGTTTGCAGCATATCATCGTGATGTTCTTCCAGATGGAAGAGGGTAAAGTCTCAGAGCCCATGGTGGTGAAGCACTGGCGGCAGGATTGGCATCATGAAAACCGCGACCTGCATGTGTTTGCTGGTAACGACAGCTGGCAGCAAAAACGACTGCCGGCGAAGGCGGTCAAGGGAGCCTGGTCGCAGTCGGTATGGCAGGTCGACGACTCGCCGCGCTACGAGGCAAGCGGTCGCTGGCAGCATCACGGTAACTACTCCAGCTGGCAAAGCGATAATACCTGGCGACCGCTGCCACGCCGCGAATTCTCCGTGCGCGATGACTATCAGGTGCTCTCTGGCACCAATCGGCACACCATTACTCCTACAGGCTGGGTGCAGGAGGAGGATAATCTCAAACTGGTTTTGAACAAAAAGGGCGAGCCGCGCAGCAATAACCCTTATCTTGCGCGTGAGGCAGGGCTTAGCCGCTATGAACGAATCGTCGATCACGATTTTTCGGCAGGCGACGCTTATTGGAAAGCAACCGCGCCGTTCTGGGCAGATGTGCGTGCTGCCTGGCGCGATCAGCGTGAGCAGCACGCTGAGTTCTCGTTAAAGGAAGAGGTAGAAGGCCAGCAGTTGTTCGAGGCTATGTTTAATTACGCCGCTAAGCTTGAAGCGGGTAAAGATTACGACTCGCAAAGGGGTCGGGCATTTATAAAAGCAACGTTGGAGCAATTTTCTGATTAAGCATACCGACAGGAAGCCATGATGAAAAAAGTCTATAGCTCTGAAAATAGTGCCATGGTTGGCTTTCTCGGCGATGTACTTGAGCACCACGCTATTTCGAATGTGATCAAGAATCAATACTTGTCCGGCGCCGCGGGCGAGGTTTCTCCTTTCGACAGCTGGCCCGAGATTTGGGTTGTGCAAGACGAGGATTATGCAAGCGCCAAACAATTGATAGAGACAACGTTGGCTGACGAATCAAAGCGCAGCCCCTGGAAGTGTACTAATTGCGGGGAACTTATAGAAGGGCAGTTTGCCGCGTGCTGGAACTGCGCAACGGAAGCAAAAGAATAGATGGTTGGTAAAAATATACTCGCCGTATTAGTAACAATATCGAGTATAGTGACGCCGTCACCAGTGAGTGCTGATTGCGTTGTGCTTCTGCACGGCCTGGCGCGCACCTCGAAGTCGATGAGCAAGCTTGTTCCCGCCTTCGAGGCGCGCGGCTTCCGGGTTGCTAACGTTGATTATCCTTCGAGGAAAAAACCGGTGGAGGAGCTTGCCCAAATCGCCGTGGAGAAAGGTGTTGATCAATGCGAGGTTGAAGCCGCAGAGAAAATCCACTTCGTCACGCATTCTTTGGGTGGCATTCTGGTGCGTTACTACCTGTCACACCAACAACTGCCGCAACTTGGTCGCGTGGTAATGCTTGCGCCGCCCAATAAAGGCAGCGAGGTGGTTGACAATTTAGGTAGGGTTCCAGGTTATTCTTTGCTTAATGGCCCTGCCGGTATGCAGCTGGGAACCGATGCGGCCAGCATACCTTCCAGCCTCGGCCCGGTGACTTACCCGGTAGGGGTGGTTGCCGGTACACGCACTATCAATTTTCTGTTGTCGCAGTTTTTGCCAAACCCCGATGATGGTAAAGTCTCTGTTGAGAATACCAAAGTCGAAGGCATGGCGGATTTCATCGAACTGCCGGTGTCACACCCCTTCATCATGCGCGAAGATATAGCCATACAGCAGGCGTTGGCATTTATTGCAACCGGTGAGTTTACTCGGTAGCCACACCGTATACCTCACGTACCTGAATAGCGTCGGTGCCGGTGCCGGCGAGAACGTCGGAAATGACTACCACCCGGTCGCCCTGCTGAAAATTCTCCCGTTCAATTAAGATGCGAAAGGCATTGGCCAGTGTTTTTTCCGGATCTTTGCTGAAGTGCGCGCGGTAGCTCAACACGTTGCGATTCAGTGCCAGCTGCCGCCGCGTGCGGCTGTCGTTGGTGAATGCATAAATGGTTGAATGGTCTGGATGACAGTTGGTGACGAAATTCGCCATTTTACCGCGCCGGGTGACGACTACTATGCCTTTGGCGTGCATCGATTCTGCCAGATGGACTGCACTGGCGGCGATGTTTTGTTTGTTGTTATCCAGCGCCAATCGATCGGTAAAGCGAAGGCCGCGATAGCGCTCCGACTCCTGGGCAATTTTGTCCAGCGCCGCAATACACTTAAGAGGATATTTGCCAACGGTAGTTTCGCCGGAGAGCATTACCGCATCGACCTCTTCGTATACGGCATTCGCCACGTCGGTAACCTCGGCGCGCGTTGGCATTGGGTTTTCAATCATCGATTCCAGCAAGTGGGTAGCAACAATCACGCGCTTGCCGGCCTGCGCGCATAAGCGCACGATGCGTCGCTGCACGTTAGGCAGTTCGTAAAAATTAATCTCTACGCCGAGATCGCCCCGCGCGACCATCACGCCATCGGCAGCGGCAACGATGTCTTCAAGATTTTTGACACCCTCCTGATCTTCGATTTTGGCAATGATTTTTATCTTATCTGCTTTATTGCCCAGCAGTTCACGCAGTTGATGTATATCTTCTGCTTCGCGTACGAACGACAGGGCAATAAAATCCACCTCCTGTTCCATACCGAACAGAATATCCAGTTTGTCTTTTTCGGTAATGGCCGGCAGGTTGACGCGCACTCCGGGCAAGTTAACGTGACTTTTGCTTTTAAGAAAGCCGCCGTCTACCACCCTGCAGCGCATATGGCGGTCGTGCTTGTCGAGCACCTGCAGATTGATCAGGCCGTTATCCACAGTGATTTTATCGCCAACCTGCACTGCGTTAATAATATCGTCGTAGTCGATTTGAATAGAACTTTCTTCCACGTCTTCAGAGCCGCGCACCACGATGGAAATTTCCGCGCCCTGTTTCAGGTCGAGGTTGGTGGCGAGGTGACCGGTACGAATTTCTGGGCCCTGCGTATCGAGCAGCACCGGCACGGGATAGGGTATTTTCTTATTCAGCGTGCGAATAGATTTGATAATGCGCCGGTGCGAGTCGTGATCGCCGTGTGACATATTTAGCCTGGCGACGTTCATGCCGGCGGCGCAGAGCTGCTCCAGCATGGGGTATGAGCTGGTAGCCGGGCCGATAGTACAGATGATTTTGGTTTTGCGCATAGAGAACTGAAGCCTAAATGCGCAATGATAAGCCTAAAATTCGTAGCCGGCTATAAGTGTGTTTACTGCAAGTAGAGCTCGCCGTTACGTACGCGCAGTCAGGTGCGCACGGCACACCCTACACTGCAGCCGCGCACGCTTGATCTATTGCGCTGGAACGCTAAAACCGTCTACCACGGGCTGCAGGTCGGCAAAGTGGTCGGCGATTTTGTCGTGTACGCTATCGACCGTCCATGCATTGTCGGCGGTGTGCGAGCGGTCTTCACCGATGGTTTTTAATTGCCCCAGCCCTTCGAGGGTTGTTTCGCGTAAGCCCTGGTCGCGGCTTACCGTTCGGGTGTCGCCGTTAGGTTTACCGTCTTCACCGAGCACCGGAGCCTGTACTTCGAACACTTCCGCGTCAAAATAGCGTGCATCCCACGCGGCTTTAGCCAGCTGCTGCGAGCGCCAGCAACTCGGCAGCATGAAAGCCGCTCAGTTCTCCGGCAATGGGTTTACCACGTGCAATAGGGGTTCTAAGTGCTTCAACGATGACGGCTTCGGTCATGATATCTCCTTCAGGGTAGAGGATATTTTCGGCAGAAATTCCAGCTTTTGCTGTTCCGAGCCCAGCGCCATTAACGCCGGCGCAACGGTATTGATCGTTACAAACGGCAGCGGCACTTCGGCCAGCTGAGCCTCCTCGAAAAACGCCATCTGCTCGGAAGTGGTGCGCCCCTGGCCGCCGAATCGCTGCGGCCAGCCGACGGCTAGCCAGCCGTCTTGGCCGAGTTGTCGAATTACATTTTTATACGTGTCGCCGCCCTCGCGGCGGGTTTGTTTTATCACTACTTTCCCGACTTGAAAACACTGACCATTGAGGTGCTCACTGACTTTTTGACGCGCTTCGAATCGGTACTTGAAATTGAAAAAGGCGTGCGCAAGGGCGATTGGTTCGAACGTATTCTGGCGCACAATCGCGTGGTACTGAAAAACTACGCTGAACACCCCGGCATTATGCGCTGCATGGTGCAGGTGTCAGACGAGCAGCCGGAATTTGCCGAACTGTGGCGCAAGTCATTCTATTGGCAGCTGGAGTTGCTGGTTGAGCTGATGCCCAAGCTGTTTCCGCAGGCGCAGCTGTCGCCGGTGGAGGCGCGCGCTGTAGTGTATGCGTTAGGCGGTGTTGGTGAATCATTACTGCGCGATTACTACATCGCAAGCACACCCGAGCTGCGCGCACTGGACTTGTCGCAGCCGCAAATGGCCGAATGGCTGGCGGTGGTGTTTTACCGCGGCCTGTTTCTTGAAAACCCGTCACCTGAAAAGCTGAAATACGCGGGCAAAATCGCACAGCTACGGCGCTCGTTAAGGAATGGGAACCAAACAACTTGAACGTTATTGCGCCGCTTTTTTTGTCTTAAAGGGTCGTTCGTCTTCGAGGCGCGGTAACAGGCGCATAGTCGAACTATGTAACTGTTACCGCAACGAAGAAGGCGGACGAAAAGCCAAGCAAGAACGTCAAGTTATTTCGTGACCGTTCCTAAGTAATCTCATAGTTTCGCGAGCTTAACCACGATTCCGATCGTGATTTCAGCTGGCGCAGCTAATTCTGATCGAACGGCGGGCGCGGACGTTGCGGTTTTTGGATACAAGGCCATGTACTCAGCGAGCACCCTGGATAAATGGAGGGTACCAAAAGACATCGGCGCGTTGACTCGCAGATTGCCGCTCGGTTTGCTTTGCAACGCTGTAATTGTTGAAGTCGCCTCATCCAGGTCGCTTAGAATCTGTACGTAACGTTTGTAGAACGCAAACCCCGTGTCCGCTGGCGTGACCTGGCGCGTGCTGCGCTGCTGAAGTTGTACGCCGAGTTGCTGCTCGAGACTGATGACAGTCTTGTTGACCACCGACCGCGACAACCCCATTTCCCGCGCCGCCGCTGCAAAGCCGCCCGCTTTGACGACTTGAGTAAAAGCGCGAATACCCGCGAAACTATCCATAGTTCACCTGTTATTGTCGCTTTTATAGCGACGGCATGTCACCGAATAACGATATTGTATTCATAAAGTGGCGGAACTAGGATAGCTCAATCAGTTAATGCTTGAATCGAAGGAGCCCATTATGATGGCGGTACGGCACGCAGAGGAACGGGGTGTAGCAAACTTTGGCTGGCTGAAGAGTCGCCACACATTCTCGTTCGGCCATTATCACGACCCACAGTTTATGGGCTTCGGCCCTTTGCGAGTCATTAACGAAGACCAGGTGCAGCCGGGCCGTGGCTTCGATACTCACGGTCATCAGGATATGGAGATCATTTCCTATGTCCTGAAGGGCGCGATGGCGCATAAGGATAGTATGGGCACGGGATCGGTCATCCGACCGGGCGATGTGCAGCGCATGTCGGCCGGAACCGGCGTGCGGCACAGCGAATACAACGCTTCGGATAGCGACCCCCAGCACTTTTTGCAGATATGGATTATACCGGAACGCAACGGGCTGGAACCCAGCTATGAACAAAAGACGTTTACCGACGAGGACAAGAATGGACAGTTGCGGCTGGTTGGATCACGCGACGGCCGCGATGGTTCGGTGACGATTCATCAGGATGTCGATCTGTATGCGGCCAGGGTTGCAGATACGGATAGTGTGACTTATCAACTACCTGCCGGTCGTAAAGGTTGGGTGCAGGTCGCGTACGGTGATGTGCAGCTCAATGACGAGGCGTTATCAGCGGGCGATGGCGTCGCTCTAGAGGGTCCGTGTTCCATCGCCTTTAGTGCCAGGACGGCAACAGAAATACTACTTTTTGATATGTCTGCTTAAGCTGGATTTATCACAAATGCAACACAACCCCATAGGAGGTTACATGACTAACACACTCAAGGTGCTTGGCATTGCCAAGGACCGGCTCACCGATGAGACCACACGCGAATTCATCGACCAATTAGTCGCGGCACTGGGCGACTGGACGCGGCAGCTGCAAACAGGAGAAAAGCGATGAGCACTCAGTCACTGCACCCGAATGAAACTTTTGATCAGAACTGCGCCACGCCGGCCAATTGTAAGGCGATCGAGCTGTATATCGAGCCGCGCGAAAAGGATCTGGGCGGCTTCTCCGTACGGCGTGTTTTGCCGGCCAAGCAACGCCGCATGGTCGGGCCGTGGATTTTCTTCGACCATATGGGGCCGGCTGACTTCGCCGCCGGTGAGGGCATCAATGTGCGGCCACATCCGCATATAAACCTGGCCACGGTCACTTACCTGTTCGAGGGTGAAATACTGCATCGGGATTCACTCGGCAGCCACCAGCCCATCCGCCCCGGCGATGTCAATCTCATGGTCGCGGGCAAGGGCATTACCCATTCCGAGCGGGAGCGGCCGGAGATCACCGCGACGGCGCACCGCCTCAACGGCCTCCAGCTTTGGCTGGCCCTGCCAGAGGCCTTTGAGGAGATTGAGCCGGCGTTTTACCACTATCCGGACGCCGACATCCCCCGCGTCGATGTCGACGGCGTGCCGGTGCGCGTGATCATGGGCAGCGCCTATGGCAAAACCTCGCCCGTCAAGGTGTATGCAGACACGCTTTACGTCGAGGCGCACCTGCGCGCGGGTCAGCGAATCAACGTGCCGGACGCGGAAGAACGCGCAGTCTACGTGGCCGAGGGTGAGTTGACCGCAAACGAAACTGCTATACCCGAGTACGCTATGGCCGTGTTCTCGGACGCGCCTGGCATCGAACTGACTGCAACACGCGACTCGCGCATTGCGATCGTCGGCGGACAGCACTTGGGCGATCGTTTTATCGAATGGAACTTCGTGTCCAGCCGCCGCGAGCGTATCGAGCAGGCCAAGTCCGATTGGAAAGCCCAGACCTTCCCCAAAGTGACGGGCGACGAAAAAGAATTTATCCCACTGCCGGAATAAACCAGCCACAGGAGATATTAATTCACGCACGAATTCGTCCGTTCGCATTGCTGCCGGTGTAATCATCACCTTGTGGCTTATGAGCACGGCACAGGCAGCTGTTCACATTCCGTACAGGTCTTGCCGTTCAACTAACGGTAGTATCGGGTAGTAAATCGATTGAAAAGGCTGGGCAATCAGCGTGCAACATATCGCTCTGGTCGGATCGCCAGAGTCCAACGCAATCATCCGTCGCCGGTGATTCTTTGACACCGGTGGTGTGTGAATCAGGTAACGCGCCAGGTCAATCACGTTACTTAAGTCATATTGATTGCTTAATCGTGCCATGGCGTAGGTAATCACCTTGTTGCAGTCTGCGTTACTTAATCCCACGGGGCGACAGATCCGCGTATTGAGCTTTAAATAATCATCAATGGCCACCGTCCGCACACCCTCGACGGTATCGGCATCGATCAAACAATGCGCTGGCGGGATCGCATAACCGTGATCCCAGCCGAAAAACAGCGCAGCATGGGACCAGGTGGACTGGGTCAGGTATTTAATCGCCCTGCTCATGCGCCGGTTGCCTTCCACCAACAGTACATCTCCCGTTTGTAGCGAGGTTATTAACTGTTGTGGGGTTTGCTGTGTCATAACGCCGTGAACATGGGTTTCTTTGTTGAGATACCCAGCCAGCAATCTGCCTACTTTCGAAAGCCAACTTGCCATTGAAGCGTTTAACCTTTCGCGCCAGAAATATAGGCCGCCGTGAGTTCATGCACCGGGGTTTCAAATACGTGCTGGCATTGACCGAATTCGATGAGCTTGCCGACCCGTTCCGTCATCCAGAAAAACGCTGCGTAATTGGCAACCCGTTTTGCCTGCGCTAAATTGTGGGTCACTATCACCAGCGTGTATTGCCCCTGCAATTGCAGGATTAAATCCTCCACCACTGCAGACGAAATCGGGTCCAGCGCACTGCAGGGTTCATCCATTAATAATATTTCCGGCTCCAACACCAGGGCGCGAGCAATGCACAGACGCTGTTGCTGACCGCCAGACAGTGCCAGTGCGGAGCTGTCGAGACGGTCTCTGACTTCCTCCCACAGGCCCACGTCACGCAGTGCTGTGGTTATCTTTTGTTCGCGTAAAGCGCGACTGCGCACGCCATGCTCGCGTAGGGGTAAATCCAGATTACGCCGGATCGATAGTGGAAAGGGGTTTGGCTTTTGAAAGATCATACCGATACGCCGCCGCAGCGCCATAACATCCACCGGATCGTGATTAAGATCCTGCTTATCGAAGTATATATGGCCACTGATCCGCGCTGACGGTGTCAGGTCACACAATTTGTTGAGGGTCGATAAAAAGCTGGTTTTGCCGCAGCCCGATGGACCGATTAATGCGGTGATGCAGCCTTTGTAGATATCGAGGGAAATATCACTTAATACCGGCTGCTGCCCATAGGCCACGGACAGTTCCCGGACTCGCAGATGTGGCGTTGGCACGCAGCAGGATTGGCCGAGCTTTATGTCGCCCAGGGTATAGAGCGTATTTGGGTTTGCTGGTGCTGCATTCAGTACGCTTGGGTCTGATGATGTCATGACAAACTGATCCTTCGGCTAAACCACCGATCCGCCAGGATCTGGGCAAGCGTGTTAAGTACGACGATGACAATGATCAAGGTCAATGCCGAGGCATAGGCGGCCGGATCGCCGCCGGTGACATTCATGGATAAATCGTAAATATGCACGGCAAGCGCGCGACCGGAATCCAACAGTGACTCGGGCATGCGATCCACATAGCCACTGGTAAAAATCAGTGCCGCCGTTTCTGCCGTGGCGCGACCAATACCTAGCATTAATCCAGCCACAATGGCCGGCGATGCGGCCGGTAGCAGGATATACCAGATGGCACTGCGGCGGCTCATGCCCAAGGCCATTGCCCCCTTGCGCCAGTCATCATTGACCGCCGATAAACCCGCTTCACAGGTGCGAATGAATACCGGCAGGATCATGCAGGCCAGCGTCAAGCCGCCGGCCAAAATCGAAAAACCCAGGCCGAGGAAAATACTGAAAAACGCGTTACCAAACAGGCCGTAGACAATGGAAGGCACCCCGGCCAACACGTCCAGCGAGAGTTGCGTGGCGCGGGCAGTCTGCTGCCCCTGCCGGGTGAATTCCGTCAACCAGACCGCGACCGCCAGCCCCAGGGGGACGGCTGCCGCCAGGGCCACCGTCAGGATCAACACAGTGGATACCAGAATTGGTGCTATGCCACCGGCACGGCCCGCATTAACAGGCTCTTCCGTCAGGAAAGTCCAGGATAGATGGGGCAGTCCCTGTACCACGATATCGCCAAGCAGCCACAGGAAAAGACTGGTTACCACAGCGACAGCGAGCCAGATAAGCCCGGTAAACAGCCGGTCAGCCATGGCTGTGCCTCCTGATCATACGGGCCGCCAGCCAGGCCAGCACCAGTACCAACAGCGTCAGCAGCAAACCGGAAGCAAACAGACCCGCGCGATGGCTACCCGTGGCATAGCCCATTTCGAGTGCGATATTCGCAGTGAGCACCCGCACTGGCTTGAACAGGCCACTCGGGTTCTGCACCACATTACCGGCGACCATCAAAATGGCCATGGTCTCGCCCAGCGCCCGGGCCGTGGCAAGCAGCACACCGCCAATAATGCCCGCTCGTGCCGCCGGGATGGCGACACCAAGAATTTGGCCTTTGCGGGTCATGCCGAGCGCTGCCGCCCCGGCCAGTAAATCCCTGGGCACCGCCGCCAGGGTGGCACTGCTGGTCAGTGCCACGGTGGGTAGAATCATCAAGGCCAGCACGATCATGGCGGCTAGCAGGCTAGTGCCCGGGGGCTGTATTTGCGTTATCAGCGGCACCAGAATCGTCAGCCCCCACAAACCGTAAACCACCGAGGGGATACCCGCTAATAAGGCCATGACCAGCCGAAAACCCTTAGCCAGCCAGGTTGGCGCATAAAAGTGCTCGAAGATGGCGCCCGCCAACCCCAACGGGGTAGCCAACACGATGGCGCCAACGGTGGCTGCGAGCGAAGCCCAGAGCATGGGCATCAATCCGAACTGACCTTCCAGCGGATACCAACTGTCGCCCAGCAGTGCTGGCCAGTCTCCCGCTGCCAGCAGCGGCCAGGATTCTTTACCCAGAAACACCACGATCAACAGCAAAATCAGGCCGCTGAAGCCTGCCGCCACGGCCAACAGGCCACCGAGCTTCTGGTCGCTGCTACCGCTATTAATGCGGCGCAACAAAATACTGCGCCTCGATGAGGTTATTGACGGCCGCGGACTGTGCAAATTCAATGTAGCGTTTCGCCAGGGCAGAGGGCTGCCCCTTTACCAGGAAATTGAGTGGCCGTATTAACGGAAAGCGTTTATCACGCACGCTGGATACTTTGGCGGACACGCCATCCATGGGCAGACTTTTGATGGCAACAGCCTGTTGCTCGGCATATTCCGCCGTGCCGATGGAAACGTAACCGATAGCGCCGGCATTGCCGGCAACCGTTTTAATGCCCTGTTCGTTGTCGCCGATAATGACATCGGGTTTGACCTGACTGTTCTTTAAGGAAAAATACTGCAGGAATAGCTCGAGGGTGGAGCGCCCTTCCGCTTTGTTGATCACTGTAATCGCTTGATCACGCCCTCCAAGCTGCTGCCAGTTGCGAATCTTGCCGGTGTAAATGTCGATAATCTGAGTATTCGTCAATGCCGATACCGGGTTTTGTTGATTAACAATAATGCAGATGCCGTCCATGGCGATGGTGTAAACCGCCAGCCCGGTTTCGCCTGCCTTGAGACCGCGGGACGCCATGCCGATATCGGCGAGCCCCATTAACACATCATTCACGCCACGTGTAGAACCGCCGGTTTGCACATCGACTCGAACGCCAGGGTTTTGCTGCTCAAAGCGCTTGCCAATTTCCAGTGCCAGCGGTGCCACCGTGCTGGAGCCGGTCAGCACCAGGCGGTTATCGGCGGCCCACAGCGTATTCACCCCGACGATGCACAACATAGCCAGTAGGTGGACGAGTATTTTTCTCATGTATCAGAATCTTCCTCTAAACGCGCCCTTAGCCCTTTTCATTGAGTCGCCAGTCATAGTCGAGGTAGTCAATGTCAATAGCCTTTGCGGCTACTTGCTTTAATGTTGCAGGTGGCAGCGCCAGGGCATCGGCATAAGCAATCAGAAAATCTTCCAGCGTATTAACTTTCATCCAGCCTTTTTCGAAGTCCTCGCGATACCATTTGAAAATGGCAGACAGTTCCAGTGTGTTACCTTCCAACCGGTTGCGGCTACTATCTGCTAAAAACAGACGGGTCTGTTCATCCAGTTGTCGATTAAGGATTTCACCGCGATACGCCTCCGGCCGCAGGGCAGGGCAGCCGATGCTGGCGCAGTTCACGGCAAAGTGAATTCGCGGATCCTGATAGCGACCCGAGCCGCGAATCAAACTATGCTCGATGTCATCCAGCGAACGCGTCTTGCCCAGCAAGGGAACAAACTGCTTGCTCCAGGGCGAACTGAAAAGACCACCCAGATCCTTGATCGACTCAAGATCCGGCCACTCAGTCAGAATCAGCGCCACCGTCCAGGCGTTGTAGGCGTTGATTAAAAATGCCAACTGATCCGCTTTTGGCCATTGATCAAATTGGCGTTTAGATACAGCGGATAGCGATTTCTCATACTGCTGCAGCTGATTCCTATCACCGGCCATGCCTCGATAGTTCACCGCCGTTGCCTTGCCGTCGTTGATCATCAAGACATGGGCTTTAAGCAAACGGTCCCATGGGCTGTGATCAAATGTCTCGGCTAGCGCCGTCTGTAGCGTTAGTAAACTCAGTAGTGTAAATGCGAGTAGTCGCTTGCGTACCATGTCCTCTTCTCCAAGTGTGATATTTTTTCAGCCAAACCAATAGGGTTTGCGGGACGTGAGCCCGCTGCCACTCACCAGCGGCGTGTTTGTTGGCTTCCGCCCAGGTCGGATAGGCGTCTATGGTGCCGAGAATTTTGTTCAGGCCAAGTCCATGCTTGAGAGCCAGTACGAATTCTGCCATCAGGTCGCCGCCATGTTCGCCGACAATGGTGACGCCCGGAATGCGATCTTTGCCCGGTACAGTCAGTATCTTCACAAAACCCTGTGTGGCCCCGTCAGTAATGGCACGATCCAGATCTTCGAGACTATAACGGGTAACCTCATAAGGGATGTCTTTTTCCCTGGCATCCTGTTCATTTAAGCCCACCCGTGCCACCTCGGGATCGATAAAGGTCGTTCACGGGATCACCCGATAATCCACCTTGAATTTCCTGAACTGGCCGACCAGTGCATTTACCGCCGCGTACCACGCCTGGTGGGCGGCGGTATGAGTGAACTGATAGGGGCCGGCCACGTCACCGGCAGCAAAGATATTCGGATACAGGGTTTGCAGATACTCATCGGTAACGATGGCGCGGTTGGTTTCGATGCCCAGCGCTTCGAGAGCGTATCCTTCCAGTCTCGCGACACGGCCTACCGCGCAGAGCAAGGCATCGAATTCGATAATTTTTTCCTGCCCGTGATGTTCGACGAACAGGCGTAGCTCCGGCGCACCGCCGGTGAGATCCAGCACGCTTATCTTCCGTGCTTTAAGTACCGGCAGGATCAGTTCCAGAGTCTGCCGGTCCATCATCTCCTTGCGATTGGGGCCAGCGTTGACATGACAATGCAGGCAGCGCTGCTTATATTCGTAACCCAGGTTGACCTGCAAGGTTTCACTATGCCGCCTTCGAATGGCATGAAAATCGGTTAGCTCCAATAATGGTAACGTGGCGTGCATAGAGTCTCCAGATAGAAGCTACTAAGCAGCTAAAAGCCGCGATTGAAAGAATAGTCGGGAGAGAACAGCAGATTCTTACAGTTTAATTTCATTGACTGGGTTTTTAAGAGATCAGCGTCCCGCAGTGAGTAATAGAGTTTGACGATGCGGCTAACGGTCGCAGATTTGTGCGCACCCGGAAATTGAGGCTTCCCACAGGTGGGGGGATGCCCGCAACAGAAGGCAAGCGCGCCGGTTCGTTTAACCTGTTTCCTTATCTGCGAATAGCCCACGCTACTCAATTTTCCCTGCGTCGACAATGGTCTGTGACCATGCGTGAATAACGGATTCAACCTTCTGCTTATGTGTTTTCATCAATTCATTAAACTGGTTGCGGTAGGTTAAGCCCAGATTGACGCCATTGACGATAAGATTGCGCACCCGCCAATCTGCATCGGCCAGCGCGAGAGAAAACAGTATCTCAAATTTCTGGCCGTCCGAAGTCGAAACAAGCACGGGAACCTGGGCGCGCGCATCGCCACTCATTCTTGCGTCTTCGACCTTCATATCGTAGTCATTAAGTTCACTCAATGCCTGTGTCAGCAACTGTATCATCGAGCGTTCAAACTCATGCTGAAACTGCTCGCGCTGGGGTGTAGACAAGGTATCCCGGTAGGTGCCCAGTACCCCCAGGGTGATGGCGTCAAAATCCACAATCTCTGCCAGTACAGTCCGCACTTCCGACTCGAAGCTCGCCTGATCTTGCGTTGCAGCGCTGGCCCTGGTTGATAAACTTGAAAACAGTTGTTCCGCGGTCTGTTCCACGCGTTCCTTTGGACCGTGTGAGTCTGCGGCAGCAGTGGGCAGCACACTGGCCATTAAACACAGGATAAGCAGTTTGAGAGTGAGTCGCATGGTCGATCTCCTGATAGTTAGCGATAAGTCTTGACGAGTAAGGCGGGTAATAAGGCCAGGTTCGCCGTCAGGGCAACCAGCATGGCGAGCGCTGCCAGCCAACCAAAATACGCTGTTGGAACGAACCGGGAAAATACCAGTACGGAGAATCCTATAACCACGATGAGCGACGTAAAATACAAGGCTTTGCCAATGCTGCCGTGGATAGCGCGCACAGCAGAAATTGTGGATTGTCCGGCATCGACTTCTTCTTTGAAGCGATGCAAATAGTGAATGGCGTCGTCGACGCCAATGCCGATAACAATTGCCGCTATGGTGATCGTCATGATATCAAGCGGTATACCCGCATAACCCATAAATGCCAGGATGATCCCGGCAGCCAGCAGATTGGGCGCCAGCCCTATGAGCGCCAGGGTGAAGGAGCGCAACAAAATTGCGAACATCGCAAAGGTGGCCACTACCACGAATAGCAAAGTAGACAGTTGTGATTGCACCAATTGTTCCAGCATGCTGCTAAACAGCACAGCCACACCGGTAACAGTTACATTGTCCGCCGGCACACCTAATTCATCAACTGCGAACGCCTCGATCGACTCAATCAAGGTATTAAGATCATGCGCAGGCCCCGTCTCATGCAAGCGCGAAGAAACACGCACTTCTCCCGTGGCGGGTGACGCGTAGGGTGCGATGAGACTGTCACGGACAGCTTGGGGAACCGCGCTGATCACAGTGGTCAGCAGCACATAGGAAAGCGGTTCGTCGTCGTTGAACGTACGTGCGACGCGCTCCAGACTGGCCAGCGATACGGATTTTCCGAGTGCCGGTTGTGCCTCCAAAAACGACTGCATTCGATCGATTACCGCCAGTTTCTCCGGCGTATACCAGAATCGCTGCGGATACGGGTCCGGTTCTTGCTGGGCGAATTCGTCTACGAAGTCGTCGCCTGCTGGCGTAGCGGCTGGTTCGAATGGCTCAAATTTCAATACCACATCCAGCGGGATTGTGCCGCCGAGGTGTTGGTCAATAAAATTCAAGCCCTGGCGTATTTCGGTGTCGGCGCGAAAGTACTCAACCAGACGGTTGCCGATTTCCAATTGCTGCATGCCGACGAATGATGCGAGGATAGCGAGGCCGGCAGCGGCAACAACACGCAATGGGAATTCGGTCGCTGCGCGGGCAAACCAGCGTGTCAGTCGAGGCGTTTGCGCCAGTGACTCCGGCGACTCGTTCTTCGGTAACAACACCAGCACGCTGGCGAAGAAGCTATAGGTCACCAGCAGCGAAATCACAATGCCGAGACACATCATCCAGCCGAAGTCGATGACCGGGACAATACCGCTGGTCATCAGCGAGGCGAACGCCACTATCGTCGTCAGGGCAGTATACAAACAAGGCTGCAGTTTCGACTGCATGGTCTCGTAGGCCAGGGTACATTGAATGGCATCATCCTTATATTCCGCATAGAGTTCACGGTAACGCGCCGTCAGATGAATCGTAAATGAAATCGTGATGATAGCCACGAGTGGCACAAAGTTAACCGAAACCACGGTCACGGGTTGGCCCAGGGCTGCCAATGCACCGGTCATTAACAACAGCGTGACAGCGGTGCTACCAAGCGGAATCAAAACCCAGCGCATGCGGCGAAAAAACAGATAGAGGGCAATGATCAGCAAGATCAGAATCACTCCTCCAAACGTCGCCATATCCCCTTTTACGAACTCAATCATGTCCGCGGCGACCATGGGAACGCCCCCAAGATACATCGAGGCGAGGTCGGCATGCCGGTCGCGGATCGCACGCACCGCCGCGATCGTTCGCTGGTCGCTGGCTTTCGCCTCTTCAAGCAGGCGCCGGAACTGCTCCTCCTCCACCGCCAGCTCAGCGGACACGCTTTTATCTCGTTGTGCTTGCGCCAGCAATTCGTCGCGTTTACTGCGTACCGCTTCCAGCGCGGAGTGGGCCTGCAAATTGATACGTATTGCCGTGGTCTGGCCATCGCGTGAGATCAGCAACTCGCTAAACAGCGGGCTGGCAGTGAGCTCCTCGCGGGCCATGGTCAGGTCGGCATCGGCCGATTGCAGCGTGCGAAAGCCGTTCGCCAGTTCCGACAGCGGCACCGGTGGGCTGCGAAGCAACGGCGCGTCCAGCAGCGATTGGACTTCAGCGACCGCATCGACGGCCGCCAGCTCCTTCACCAGCGCCTCAAGTCGCTCGATGTGTTGTCGCGATAGCAACCGACCTTCGCGCGGCGTATAGGTCAGCACTAAAAACGGACGTTCAGCAAACGTTGCGGCGAATTGATTGTAATAAGCAAGCTGTGGATCGCCCTTCGCAATCAACGTGTCAGACGAGGCATCAAACTGCAGGTTCGGCAGCTGATACACCGCTGCCGCGCAGAGTCCAACCATTACAATCAGGATCATAATGGGATGCTGTAAACAGCGTTTGTAGTGGCCACCCATTCCCATTGCCAGCTTTTTCACAACCAATGCCGGTTGTACGTCTTCGACGTCATAATGCATCATCCAGAAAGTCATCCGTCACGATACCGTCATTAACCAGGTAATCACGACGCTGTAAATAGGCGTCGCGGATAAACAGATAACGGTCACCCTTGATCAGACGCTCCGCGTCGAGCAACTGTGCGCGTCGGTTGATTACCCACAGAGCGTAAGCAGAGTTGCGCACTCCGACATCGTCTGCATAAGTAGGCACGAAAGCGAAGCTGCCGACAAGATCACCAACAGCGTCGCGCGGATTGGAGGGACCCCAAAATGGCCAGACCAGATACGGCCCTTGACCTACCCCCCATACGGCCAATGTTTGACCAAAATCCTCCGCGTGCTTTTCCAGACCCAGACCCGCGCCAACATCGAACAGTCCACCGATTCCCAGCGTGGTATTAACAAGGAATCGACCACCGTCGTATAAGCCCTGCACGGGTTTTCCCTGCAGCAACTGATTGATTGCTACAAAGGGCTCGGCAAGGTTTGAGAATACATTCGAGATACCGCGTTCCACAGCGTCAGGCAGGACCGCACGATAGCCGCGGGCAAGCGGTTTGAGCAAAAAGCGGTCCGCGGTATCGTTAAAAGCCTGAACTTTGCGGTTGCTGCTTTCGTAAGGATCAATACCCTGTGTAGCACAGCCACTAATCGCGACAGTCAATACCAACCACACCAGCAATTGAGCAGCCGGCCGTATTTGCGTTAGAGGGGAACCAGATCCTGGCTGGCGTCGACGATACGCGTTGATGTTCTTAACCTCCGACAAGTTATGGTTATATTCATTACGTGTGGCAGGAGATGAGGAGCAATAGCCATGCCATTGGTGAATTCGGCGCTGATAAACTGTGATTACAGCGACAGAACAATGACTTGGAGGGATAACCCGAGGACGTCGTACGATAGCCTTTGCGTGGCGAATTACGATATTTCAGACCGGTGCCGAAATCTCGTGACTAAGGGAGGTTAGCGATCAGATTGATAGCGCAGTGATATCAGTAGCGGTAGGTGAGGCTCAACGCGCCATAGTCTTTGCGCTCATCTATTAGCGTTGTGCGTGAGCTTAAGGAGGATATCTCGAAAACGAATGCACAGGGCCCCAGGCTAAATACCGCGCCGGCGGAGAGTTGATCCTGATAGTGTTCCAGTGGCACGGAGTGGCTGTCTCTAAAGGTATTGCCGTCAACAAGAATATCGTTAAGCACATACCCGACGCGACCGCCGATAAATAAATAAAAATCGTTTTGCGCGTTCAGCGCAAGTGGATTAACTTGCCGGTCGGCCTGCAGCGAAAATGCTGCAAAACTGGATTGCAGGTTAGTCCCCCAGCGGATGGCCAAACCGCCTTTGGTCGCCGACTCAAGGTTGCCCACGCCTACACCCGTCAGTCCGAGTAAGTCTAACTGAAAGCGTTTACCATTGGAGCGGTAGAGATTCCAGATGCGTTGCGCCTCCACCTTGAAGATCGGTTCATTCTCAATTTGATTATCCCAACCTTTGGGGTCATCGGCGCCAACCAGATCATGGATTGTTTTTTGACCCTGCTCTGCCAGGGTGACAGGCCCCACCGCACCAAGGTATAAAGAAAACTGATCCGCCACCCGCTCATCCCAGGCATACAACGTGCCCTGCCAGGCTAACAAACCGGCATAAGGGAGATCATCGCTGATTAGCTCCTCGACTTCGATAGCGTCTGGCGTCTGCATTCGCTGGAAAAACATATGCGCGACACCACGCTGCTTATCAGGCATCGTGCTGATATAGAGGCGACTGGTGAGCGCGTGCAGCCAGTTGGGCAAATTCTCGTTGTTGAATTCGGTAAACGGTGCTCGGCCAAAAGTGATTCCGATGCCGTTGGTATAACCGTTGTCTTCGCCCACAAACGTATCGTTCTCGAAGGTGAACGTAAAGAATTTCGGTACTGCTTCTTCGGCCATCGTGGCTGTCGCAATAGATGCAGCGACGCCTGTGGCAATGAACAAATAAAGGAAGCGATTCGTGCAGAAACTATACATAGGATTGCCCAGGTTGCATCAAGCTGTTTTATTTCCCATAAGCAGCGGTTCTACATAGTAGTCTACCGCATGACTGGCAGCCCAGTCAGCTCTACCTGGAAGGAGCAAACACTATGCCAATAGTGTGGGTTGCACGACATGTAGGATATTTCACGGCTTGTGAGCATACCGGGGAAATTTAGCTTAACGTTAACGACGATATATCGTGATTTACTCTTATTTCGTCACAATACGGGACTGTATGTTGGCTCATCGGCGATCGTTACCGAGTGTTTATCGACAGCATTGCTTCGTTGCCAGCCAGTTTATTGTGTCTTTCGCGCCCTCAACTGATGCTCCACTGCGAGTCCTGGTCACGCAACAGGAACAAGGTAATACAGGCGGCCCACATCGGCCAGGCCGCAAAGAATAATAAATGCGGCCCCTCAAAGGGCGTCAAATATTGTTTAAACGCAGATAACGTTGACACCGTATGCAACAACAGGACGGCACCATAGGTGTATTTCTTCTGATACCCTGCCAAAAAGAGTAGCAATAAGATGATTTCTAATCCGGCGAACACATAAATTACGACTGACTCCAGTCCGGCAATATAGTAGAAATTCTCAAAAATCCCCGCCGCATGTCCGGGATTGACAAATTTGTCGATGGTCCACATGAACATAACCAAAAAGATGGTCAGCCGGAGCAATAATAGTGACAGTTGCAGCTTTTTGTTCTGATCAATCATCGTGACCTCTCTGATGACATGAAATAATAAAGAGTAAACAGAGGCGCGAATGCCCTTGCACCATTTTTTTCGCCTGTTTGTACGGACAAGTCAGCTGGTAACAGGTTCCCTACCCATAATAGACACGCAGCAGTCGGACCCATCGGCCAATCGGGCCGGGTCGGTTGAGCGAACCCGGCTCGACGAGTTCTAACGGATCCGATTGTTTCATGAGGGCGATCTCGCGTCTCGTCTGCAACACGGCCATAGCCGATAGAAAAATCAGCTAGGCCTGCAACGCTAGTTGATCCTTCGGGTCCAGCAGCGCATCGATAATCGGGCACTCAGGCACTTTCTCGCCCGTACACTGTGACGCGATGCCGCGCAAGGTTTTCTCCAGGCGCTTTAGATCTCTAATCTTCTGCTTCACCATCGTGGCATGTTCCAGGGTCAACGCTTGCACCTCGCTGCAGGTATACGCGCTTGCATCGACCAGGCCGAGAAGTGCCTGAATTTCGGCCATCGCAAACCCGAGCTGTCGACAACGGCGGATGAACCTTAATCGATTCAGGTGGTCCTTGCGATACATTCGATAACCGCCCGATGTGCGCGGTGGGTTGGGCATGACGCCGGTTTTCTCGTAGTAGCGAATCGTCTCAATATTCACCCCAGTGCGCTCGGACAACCCGCCGATTGTGAATTCTCCCGCCGTTTTGACCATAACGTGCTTGACCCTGTAGTGGCTACAGGTTCTATAGTCCACCTCATAGAAGCGTTTTGCAAGGGCAACGCATGCACTTTATTGAGGAGCAAGGTTCCGATGGCAACGATAAGACTTAGCGTAGCTGGCATGACCTGCGATCACTGCGCTCAAACGGCGCAAGCTGCATTGAATGTACTCGACGGTATCAACGCGCGCGTTTCGTATGACGAGCGTCGGGCTGAGATCGAAGCCAAAGAGGACGTGCCGGTCGGTCGATTATTGAGGGCGCTGGAGCGCAAGGGCTATCAAGGTCAACTACTCGGTGACGACGGCCAAGCGCTGCCACAGCGGGGCGCCGGGTTGCATGTTGCCGTCATTGGCACCGGCTCGGCGGCGTTCGCGGCGGCGCTGAAGGCCGTCGAGGAAGGAGCGACGGTGTCGATGATTGAACGGGGTGACATCATTGGCGGCACCTGCGTCAACGTCGGCTGTGTGCCCTCCAAGATCATGATCCGCAGCGCTCAGCTGGCGCAACACCAGCGCCGCCACCCGTTCGAGGGTTTGCAGAACCACGCACCCACGATTGATCGTCGGGCATTGCTCGCACAACAAGTGGCGCGGGTCGATGAGCTGCGCGAGGCCAAATACGTCAGCATTCTTGAGGCCAACGAATCAATTGAGCTCATCAATGGCTCCGCGTCGTTTAAGGATGCGACTATGCTCATCGTCACGCGACCGGACGGTAGCACGCAGTCGGTAACCGCCGATCGCATCCTGATTGCGACGGGCTCCGTACCGGCCATTCCGGAAGTCCAAGGCCTCGCCGACGTACCCTATTGGACCTCAACCGAAGCGCTTTTCGCGGACACGATTCCTGGTCATCTCGTGGTCATCGGCTCGTCCGTGGTGGCCGTCGAAATCGCGCAAGCCTACCGGCGCCTCGGAGCCGACGTCACCTTACTGGCTCGCACCAGGCTGCTGTCGCAGGAAGACCCTGCGCTAGGCGATGAGCTGGCCAAGGCGTTCGAGGCGGAGGGCATTCGGGTGCTGATCAAGACCCGTGCGTCGCGTATCGATTTCAAGGACGGGACATTCACAATAGCGATTAGCGGCGAGACGCTGACCAGCGATGCGTTGCTGGTCGCATCCGGTCGCCCGCCCAACACCGCGGATCTCAACCTGGCGGCGGCCGGCGTGGAGACCGCCCCGAACGGCGGCATTGCTGTTGACGATCATATGCTCACGTCGGTGCCGCATATTTATGCGGCCGGCGACTGCACCACGCAACCGCAATTTGTGTACGTGGCCGCCGCGGCGGGGACGCGTGCCGCCGTTAACATGACGGGAGGCGATGCGGCATTGGATCTGTGCACGATGCCGGCGGTCATTTTTACCGACCCACAGGTCGCGACGGTGGGCCTATCGGAGGCGGAAGCGCAGCGGGCCGGTATCACTACCGAGAGTCGAACGCTTGATCTCGAGAACGTGCCACGGGCACTCGCGAACTTCGAAACGCACGGATTTGTCAAACTGGTGATTGATGCGGACAACGATCGGCTCATTGGTGCACAAATTCTGGCAGCGGAAGGTGGCGAAATGATTCAGGCGGCAGCGCTTGCGATTCGTCATCGCATGACGGTTCAGGCGTTAGCGGATCAACTGTTTCCGTACTTGACCATGGTGGAAGGGCTGAAGCTCTGCGCTCAGACCTTCTTTAAAGACGTGAAGCAGCTGTCTTGCTGCGCCGGATGAGAACGCACACGAGGAATCGATGATGTGGACCACAGTATTTGACCTATTTTCACGATTATCCGAGAAGGCAGGATCACTAGGCGCGATTGTCTCGGCAATGGGTTGTGCGTCGTGTTTTCCGGCAATCGCATCCCTCGGCGCTTCCGTTGGACTCGGTTTTCTAGGACAGTTTGAAGGTCTATTTATCAACACGCTGCTGCCCCTCTTTGCGGTTGTCGCGTTAGTGGCCAACTTGCTGACGGCGTGGTCGCATCGACGCATCGGCCGTGCGCTGTTTGGTATTGCCGGACCGAGTATGGTGTTGGCTACGCTGTACCTTTTCTGGACCGATAACTGGAGTACCTATATGTTCTATGTCGGGTTGATATTTATGCTAGTGGCGTCGATCTGGGATATTGTTTCGCCGCGGCGCAAAGCCTGCGCAACACCGCGAAGGCAGGCGGCGGCCCAACACGGCTGAGAAGGTCATGGCGGCGCTTTACCTTCGCAGGATTGTTTCCAGTTCAGGATGAAATCTCAAACTGCAGGCTTGATCCAGGCCTTGTCTCCTCGATTTCGTTGTTTAAGCGCAAAGCAATCGGTTTATTCAGTCGCGCGTGCAAGGATGTCTTGTATGACTCACTCAAGCGCGAAGATATCAACTGGCGAGAATTCAATCATGCCACTGCTGTGCTGCGGATTGATGGCTTTGTCCAGCGCCCAGACGAATATGACGACAAAAATTCCGAAACGAAGCAGTAGTAGGGCATTGGCTACGCGTTGCTTATTCATGGCTGTTGATGCCTCTGTTGACGACGTGAGTGGAACTTATTTCCAGGTCCTTGACGATACTCGTCCAGAGCGAAACACAGTAGGGTACCAGGTAGGTGAGCAGCACTTTAAACCAGTCAGGCTGCCGCATCTGGGCTATATCATCCCCCTGATTAATGAATACCAGTATCGATCCCACCACCACTGAGACTTTAGCGGCGCGCGAGACACTTTTTATTTCCAGTGCCATGCACATAACCTTTCCTACCCGCGATTGAGTATCAATGCTCAGCTTGATAAACCTCTGTGTCGGGATAGAATCCATACCATGCAAACCAGTAGGCGCGAACCGCCGGTAGCAGATTGCCGTCGGCATCATAGGCGGAAGCGGTTTCCTGAGCGGCATCGAACCGAATCTCCACTGGCTGCCCCGCGAAGGTATCCACGATTGTGCCCCTGGTTTTAGCCAACTCCGGGAAAGGCCAGACCTTCGAAACGCCATTTGACTCAAGACCAAGTACCCAGGTTTTGGACGAATATCGTTGGTCATGCTTCGATACCGGGAAAAATAGTCGCTCGGTTCTGGCATAGCCCTGATAAGGGTCGCGGCTATAGTCACGGTTGGATCCGGTATTGCTTGACAGCACCTGGCTGTCGGGATATTTCCGCCGCCAATCTTGCCAGGCTAAGTGCACAACCGCCAGGCGGCGCAGGCTTTTGCCCGCCATCTTTCCTGTCACTGCTTGTCCCGGGATCTGTGACCACAGACTTTCTGTCTGACGGTCGTACATCAGTAGATCGCTGTTGTGGAGTAGCCCAGAGACGCCAAAGTCCAGCGGCTTGCCGTCCATGACTGCAGAAAACGCCAGCCCCGTGCCGCACAGTGGGCAAAAGGTGATGACAACGGGTTTGCCGTCGAATTCCGTATTGACGATCTCGTGCCATACCAGAATTCTGATGGGATATGCCCTCGCAATGCCCTTGTGCACCATACCCAGTACCAGATCAGAGTCCTTGAGATAACGCGCTTCGCCGGCGCGTAGATAGGAAGGCTTGTCAATAGCGGGAATGCCATCCCGGGGTGGGCCGCCCGGAAGAATCTCGTCAACGGGTATGCGGCTGTTCGTTAGATCAAAGCCGTTCTTATCATTCCGAGCCACAACGTCGGTGCTGGCCAGAATTAATAGTACAATTGATGCCAGGCGTAATAGTTTCATAAGCACCTCGGAATCCAAAAAACTGACGGGGTGTTACTGAGCAAAGCCGTATTCTTGTATGCGATTCAGTGTTCCGAGTTTTCACTGGAACCGATGTGGGCCATGATCTCAGAAACCTGCTCGTCATTTGCCCTGCCATGCATCAACGGGACGGCGCGAATCAGAACACGCAACTGCCTCATATACCGCCGACAGTGATGGCACATCAGCAAGTGTATTTTCAGTGCCAAACGCCGTTGCCATGTCAGCTCACCGGCCAGCAACCGATCGGCGTCCTGGACAACTGCGCGACAACTTAACACTCGCCTGTCTCCTGATAATGATCTACTAGTTTGAACAATTCCGTTCTGGCTCTGTGCAACAACACTCTGGCATTGGATGCGGAGATGGTCAGTTCGTTACAAATTTCATCGAAAGGAATGCCACTGGAGTCACGCATTTCGAGCACGGCGCGCTGGTTGGCAGGAATCTCGGCCAGCAATCGCTGCAGGCATCGCTCCAGATCGGAACTCATCAGCAGGGCATCGGGTGAGTCTACGTGCCAATTAGAGGGTGAGTTCTTCCATCTGCCATTTTCGGCAAAGCGGTCTGCAAGAGCGTCGTGGTTTTCATCCACGTCTCCCATATCTGCAAACAGGAATTCACGTTTGCGACTGCGAAGTTGCATTTTTGCCTCATTGATGACGATTCGGCTCAACCAGGTTCGCAGTGCTGATCTTGCCTCAAAATTTGCTATGGCCTTATAGGCTTTTACCCAGGCATTTTGGACGACTTCTTCTGCTTCGGTGCGGCCGACGATAGGGGTGGCGAGGGCTATTAATGCATGATGATGATCTCGGACGAGCTGTGAAAATAGCTTTTGATCGCCGAGCTTTAGTTGTTCGAGCTGATCACTATTCACAAAAACCCAATCCGTTCAGAAATCGATAACAACCGCAGCTCACAGCAAAAGACCCTGCGCAACGCAGAGCTCAACGCCTTATGTCAGATTGTTAAGCACCCACTCCAATACCCGGCCCCGCGTAGACGGCCGGCTCGCTGTCGGGATTGTACGTTATACGTCCCGGATGCCGCCAGCTGTTCGGTTATTGTCACCGTAAGCAAATCATAAATCGCCCGCACATTAAGCTGGAAACGAGAGCATCGGGATACGCGGTGTAACAAATGATGCTCGTCGGAATCCAAGTGTCCTGCGCTTGTATCCCGTATGAATGTGAATGAGACTTATGTCGCCTTATATCTTAGTGGTGTTGCTCTTTAGTGGCATGATCGGCTACGCAGCTCAAGTGACGGGCCTGTGTTTGGTGCGGGGCGTCAGTGACTGGAGCAGGGGGCGAAGGCTGAGGTTGCTTGCGATTCTTAGTAGTGGTTTCTGGGTATATTTCTATTTTCCGCTGGTGCACCTTGACTTGGCGACGCTACACCTTGCCGGGTATGGCATGCATTGGGCTTTTCTGCTTGGAGGGGTAATTTTTGGTCTGGGTGCAGCATTAAACGGCGCTTGCTCCGTGTCAACGGCTACCCGCTTGTCCAGTGGCGACATCAGCATGTTGTTTACCATAGCGGGATGGCTGCTGGGATGGCTGTTGTTCGACTACATTGGCATTAACCCGAGCTACCGCGTGCAGGATTTCGACAATAACTGGCTTCCATGGGTTGCAGCAGCCGGCTTGATTGCTGCTGGTGCTGCAGTGTACTGGCGAAATCAACAGCTGTGGCCGTTATGGGGCGGTATCACGTTGGTTGGCGTCCTGGCTGGGGCGGTTTTTCTGTATCAGCCTGCATGGTCGCCCAGTGATTTTGTCAGGGATCTCGGCTTGGCTATCGTCCAGCGCGATACCGCCATACTGCCGGGGTTCGATAGGGATGGCATTCTGACAATCATGCTAATGGGTATGGCCCTGGGCGCCTGGCGATATCGGCGCTTTCGATGGGTTTGGCCTGACTTGCGCTCGATGGGCAAGCATCTTGGGAGTGGCGTACTCATGGGCCTGGGTTCCACCCTGGCGCTCGGCGGCAATGACTTTCAGCTTTTGCTAGCGCTACCCGCTGCCTCACCGGCGGGGTTCCTGGCCACTCTGGGTATGCTGCTTGGTATACGGTTGGGATTGATCCTGATTGAGCAGCAAAAAACTGCGGATTCATTGCCAACGCTACCTTCGAAGAAAATCTGAGAGGATGTTGTAACAAAGCCCTGTGTCAGTCATCTACCAAGGGTAGCCGACTAGACTACCCGATGAGTTTGCCAGGCGAAACAGGACTAAAAGAATGCATGCCACGTTACCATTGCTCGAAGTTTCAGATTTTCCGCCGATTGTTCGGCGGCGTCTCGATACGCTACAAGTGAACCTTGGCTATCGCTGCAATCAGTCATGCGTGCATTGCCACGTCAATGCTGGCCCCACCCGTACGGAAATGATGGATGCGGCAACGCTGCGCCTGATACCCGAGGTTCTGCAGGCGCGAACCATCAAAACGCTCGACCTCACCGGCGGAGCGCCAGAGCTGCACGATGGCTTTCGTGACCTCGTGGAAATCGCTACTGATTTGGGTGTGCATGTCATAGACCGCTGCAACCTTACAATTTTATTCGAACCCGGCCAGGATGATCTCGCTGCATTTCTGGCGCGGCAGAAGGTAGAAATAGTGGCCTCCTTACCCTGCTACTCGCTTAAGAATGTCGACCAGCAGCGCGGCAAGGGCGTCTTCGATAAGAGCATCGCTGCATTACAGCGGCTCAATGCGCTTGGCTACGGCCGGAAGGACTCCAATCTGGCGCTCAACCTGGTGTACAACCCTCAAGGCCCAAACCTGCCTCCGGATCAGGCAACACTGCAGGACGATTACAAAAGAGAGCTGCTGGAACACTTTGGTATTGTCTTCAACGAGCTTTATGTACTGGCCAACATGCCGATACAGCGGTTTGGATCGACACTCATTTCCAAAGGGCAGTTTCATGACTATATGACCTTGCTGAAAGACAACCATCTGCCCGCGAATCTTGA
>JBBKXJ010000217.1:0-16147 GCA_037969395.1 Pseudomonadales bacterium | reverse complement strand
CCAGCAGGCGGGTATGTCAATCTTGTCGCAGGCTAACTCTGCACCACAAAGCGTGCTGTCTTTACTCCAGTAAGCAGCCGCATGACAACACCGGAGCGGGCAACCGCTCCGGCATTGTTGACCCCACCACAAAACAGGTGAATAGACATGGACACTAATGGCATTACTAATCCGGGAACCGGCCCCAGGACAGAGCAGAAAACGTCCGCCGTTGCCTCGGCTGTAGTTCTGGATGTAAGCAATCGATTTAACCAGACCGAAAAAACTGAGGAGACGCCAACGCAGGAACCACAAAAAGTTCCGCTTGAAACTGCTGTTTCGCAGCTCAATGATTACGTGCAAACGGTCAATCGCAGTCTGGAATTTAGCATTGACGAAGACAGTGGCCAAACGGTTGTTAGAGTTTTCAATCGCGACACCGAAGAACTCATCCGTCAACTTCCCGCCGAACATACATTAAGGCTCGCTGCCTCGCTTGAAAAACACTCAACGCAGGGCGTTTTGTTCGAAGCTAAGGCATAGTGCGCTGTAAAGAGTAAAGCGAACACTTTATTCTTTACAGAACATTAGCATCACATCCTGGGCAGTGGCACTGATATTGCAGCCCGGCATCTAATCAGCGAAAACACAATCGTAAGCGACAGGATTTTGACATGGCAGCAATTTCTTCAATAGGCACCGGCTCGGGCATAGACCTTGAGGGCCTGGTTGGCAAGATTCTGGAAGCCGAGCGGGCGCCAACCGAGCAGAGACTGGAATTAAAGCAAGCCGAAACCGAGGCTTCCATTTCAGCATACGGTAGTCTGAAAAGCACTTTGTCGGCCTACCAGGCGACACTGGAAGACCTGAGCGATGCCGAAAGTCTGGAAACACGCAGCGCGACGACAAGTAACGAAGAAATCTTTACCGCTACGGCAGATAATGAAGCCCAGGCTACCAGCAATAGCATTCAGGTGCTTAATCTCGCACGCGCGCATAAATTAGCATCGACGGATTTCACCAGCCCCAGTGAGGCCGTTGGCAGCGGGACTTTAACCATTGGGTTAGGTGCCAAATCCTTTAGCCTGGACATTGAAACCGGCGTAAACGACAGCCTCACTGCAATTCGTGATGCAATCAATACCGCCGAAGCCAATCCCGGAGTCACCGCCAGCCTGATTACAGTCGACAACGGCCTTGAAGATGGTGGCACGGTGACCAAGCTGGTGTTTAGTACGGAAGAAACCGGCACCGATAATCAAATCAGCATCACCGTGAATGAATCGCCAGAGGCTGGCGGTGACGGCGGCCTGGGTGGAGGCATTATTGGTGGCGGTGGCGGCGACCCTGGCGCTGATCCCGCCAACAAAGATAACGTCGGATTGTCGCGACTATTCTTTGCCGCCGACGATCCCGACAATCAGGCAACCGAGCTGGCAGCCGCCGAAGATGCACGCATTACCGTGGACGGCTTCGTGGCGATTAGCTCCAGCAACAGTTTTGCCGATGTGATTGACGGTGTGACCATTACTGCCGTCGGCGTCAGCGAAGACCCGGAAACTTCGCCCCCGGAAACACTCACCGTTAGTCAAAACCCGGCCGCGCTGCAGGAAAAAATAGACGCCTTCGTGATTGGCTATAACGAGCTGATGATAACCATCAACACGCTGACCAACTACGACCCCGAGACGGGAACGGCCGGCCTGCTCAACGGCGACTCGGGTGTTCGTTCCATCGAGAGTATGCTGCGTCGCACGTTAACCAAAGAGGTCGCCGGCGACAACCCGCTGTCTAACTTTACCTCGCTTGCGTCCATAGGCCTTAGCACCCAGCGTGACGGGACGATCAGCCTGGATAGCGAGAAATTTAGCGCCGCCCTGGAAGGCAACATAGACGAGATTGGCGCGCTATTCTCGGGCGAAAACGGCGTCGCTACCGAACTGGCGAATGTCGCAGACAGACTACTGGACAGCGATGGGGTAATCAAAGTCCGCACTGAAGGCTTCGACAAACAAATGCGCGATATTGACGATCAACGTGTTGCTCTTGAGCGACGCCTGACGGCGATTGAAGAACGCACGCGTTCGCAGTTTGCCGGGCTGGATTCGCTCATCGCCCAAATGCAAAGCACCAGCAGCTTTTTGACCGAGCAACTGGCAAACCTCAGCTCTTATAAAACAAACTAGCCCTTTGGGCCTGAAGGAGTAAAGCAGCATGGATGCAAACCGCGCGCCCGACCCCGCCTGGGATGCCATCGTGGCCATTACCCATAACATTATTAGCCAGGTACACGAGCAAGACGATACCTCGCTGCTGGCACAACTCGATACGCGGAACCAAAAGATACGCAACTATTTCCACACTATTAAAGAGCATAGCGAGCGCCTTAAGGATATTGAGCAACGTATTACCGACCTGCTAGCGCTGGATGAGCGCATCATCAGTACCTGCCGCGCGTTGCAGAGCGAAGTTATGCTGCAGCTAAATTCGGCCCGCCGCGCCGACCGGGGCGTCAAAGAGTACACTGCTAGTCAGCACGTTAATTCCTAGAACTTCCCCTCCTCCGGCCAGTGTAGCGCGTGCGCACGGCGCACCCTACGGTTGTGATTACTGCACAATTTTGATTAACTGACCGGGCTCCGGCTCGCCGCGAGGATAGGCGGCATTTAACAATCGTAACTCCTCTTCGGCATAGTTTTTCAACGGGCTTTGACCCGCTAATTGTTTGTAGGTCAGCCCGGGTTCGGCACGAACATAGATGATCTTATGCGATAAGGCGCGCGTTCTGTCTTCGGCAGTAAGCGGTCGAAAGCTTTTTATTGAAGACAAAAACAGCGTGTCGTAAAAGCTGTTTAGCGCACGATTATGTGCCTGCGCGTTAAAAATAAAGGCTCGATTACGATGGTAGATAACTGCGACGCGCTGCGGTGGCACTTCGTCTTTGCCGGCCAGCACGCCGGTATAGCCTGTTAAACCGTAGTCGTTCAATTCTTCTGCATCGGTCAGCTGTGCCATTTTAAGATTGTTCTGCATAAATTCTTTAGGCGTTAATCGTTGGTCGGCGCGCTGCACGCGCAGCTGAATCATGGCGCGATCTTTTGCGCCGAGCGCCTGAATGATGCTACCCCTGCTTTGTATTTGCCAGCCGCTGCTAAAAGCCAGAGTAAAGTCCAGCCGACGATTGTAGTAGCGACTGCCAATTATCGCGCTGGCTAGACTCTCATCGGAGAACTTCAGGCGCTCTATATGACGCTGGAATGTGCCATCTTCCTCGCGCTTGATCTTGACTGCGGCGCTTGCCTCGGTCTTATCTCCGGCTTTCCTGACGACATTTTGTAAACGCTGGTCGTTGCGCGGGTGGGTCGAAAACAGCCCGTGATAGCCCCGGTATTTTCTACCAGTATCCTTCGCTTTCAGCCGCTCGAAGTTCTCCTGGTCTTTAAGCACGCCAATCACCTCAACCATTGCCTGCGGGTCGTAGCCGGCTGCGCCCAGGTATTTTGCACCCAGCTCGTCCGACTCCAGCTCCATATCGCGACCGTAGCCGCTGACCACTGCCGAGCCGAAGGTTGAACCCACATCCTGGGTGACGCCGGCGACTGTGCTGCTGCCCGTTTGAAAACCGACGATGACTGCGGCGACGGTGGACAAAACTTTAGATATGCTACCCGCGTTTTTTTGTTTGGACGCATGCTTGGCGGTGATATGGCCTATTTCGTGTCCGAGCACCGCCGCCAGCTGCGCCTCAGTTTGCAAATACGCCAGCAGGCCACGGTTAATGTAAACGTAGCCGCCAGGCAAAGCAAAGGCGTTAATCGTCTGGCTGTCCATCACCGTAAAATGCCATTCTAAATGCGGCCGTGAGCTTTTGTCGGCCAGTCGCTGGCCCACGCTCTGCACGTAAGCCTGCAATTTCTCGTCAGCATACGGTGGTGTCTGCGCGATCAATTCTGCGTGGGTTTCCTTGCCGATTTTAACTTCCTTTTTCTCCGACATCGCACTTGCGTAAGGAGCAAAAGTCAACAGCATCGCCACCAGCACGCTACAGACAAAGCGACAGCGCGTCGCTGCCGCATACTCGTACTGAGTCGTCGCTACGGTATATGTTAGATTCGGCTGCCTGTACATGTGTTAAAACCTCCCAATCACCCGGTCGGCGCGGAGAACATGGCTTTGATTTGATCTGCTATGCCGTTGCACACCGAGGTTTTAACACGGGCAATCAGCGGCACGGGGATAATAAGCGCCGGCATAAACGAGGTGCCCTCGGCGTTGGCGCTAATTTCAGCAACCGACGCCGGCTGCTCTATATCCCAGATCGAAACGGCATAGGCCGAGTCGTCATCCCAGGTGCCAAAACCCAGACAGCCGGCGCCGCCGGGTCCTACCGCGCAGGAAATTGAGCCGGCGCTATCGGTACGCTGAGTCGAGCCATCGACCCATACAATGTATTGCACGCCAAGCTCTTCTACCTTGGCGGCGATCACGTCCTGCTGCAGCAATCTTTTCAGACGTCGCGGCTGCATGGGGGCAGTGCGCGGTTCGAACCAGGGGTACAGCTGGTTCATAAAATCCAGTTCGCCAATTACGTTGATGTCGCCGTTGCCGGCAGCAATTCGTTTGCCAATACAGGAAATAATCCACGGCTCGGTTTCGTAATCGCTGGCATGGCGACGGCCAATAATGACGATTGATTTTTCATTGGAAAATTCAAACTCCTGTTTGCGAAATTCGTCGATTGTGGTGCTGGTACAGGCGCCCAGATTGGCGAGCAACAACGCAACAGCCAAAGGATAAACGCATGGCTTGTTAATCGAACTGGATAAAACACACGAGCGCATAGTCATAGCTACCCCTTACCTGGTTGGCTGTAGCGAATTCCTGGCTGCCAGATCTTTTACCAGCCAGTTTCGAATTTCGGGCACCCGTGCGAAGCCGGTGATAAAGGCGGCCCCGCAATCTCGCAGCGCAACGCGGGTAGCGAGGTTAACGGCGGCATCTTTTGATTTCAGAAATTTGGTTGGCGTCTTGCCGTATACCGGCAAAACCCAGTTTGCTATCGCTGCGCCATCGCCGGCTTGCAAAGTAAACTGGTATTTAATCCAGATTTCATAGACGTTCACCTTGGTCACTCGTGGCGATGCAAATTGAAAATCCAGCACCTCGGGCACCAGCAATAAATCGTACTGGTCGGACGACTGAGTCAAAGCATCCGCACTAACCTCTGTGACTGAGGTAAACATGCCGTCGAACACCGTGCGCAGCATTTGCGTCTGGGCTGCACCAATGTCTATTTTAAGTTTCGACTTCTTTTTTTTCTTTTTGTTTTTTTTATTCTTTCGCGTCTGTTTTACCGGTCGCTCATACACGTAAGTTTCGAAAGACTCGGGAAAATATACGCCAAGCCGCAGCGGCAGCGGTTTTATTAGCGGCTGCGGAAAAGTCTCAGGCGGGGTAACAACCACGTTGCTGGCGCAGCCAGCGAGTAGCAGGCAGGCACAGAGAAAGCCCAGTAATAGGCTGTTTTTGTTACTTTGGCCTCTGTTACTCCACAATTTCAATTTTCTCTTCGTTCCTGATTTGGTCTTGACCGTGCCTTCCTGTTACTCGCAAATACCGTTGCCGGCCGCCAGCTTTGCGGTTTAAATCACAACCGCAAATTTAGCATAACTTTCCGTATCGCCAATGTCTTGTTTAATAGTCAATCGCTAATGCCATTCAGGCCCACAAACGTGCCGCCATTGCGGTAAGTCATCTCACGCATTAGCGCGGCGAAGCGCATCACGGAAAGCTGCGCACGCGGCTGCACCTCGAACAACACCGGGAAACCGATCGCATGAATTCTAACCAGGCGATTGCCGTCGGCGTCGACACGATTAAAGCGGTCTATGGTTGTCATCACTTCCTCGATCGAACGGCCGGTGAAATCGTCGCCAAACACATACAAACTGATCTTCTTGTCGCTGGCGTAGAAAGTGCGAATGGCATTGGTCACGCCTTCCACCGGGCTGCTATTGCTAAACGGGTTCCAGCTGCTGAGACGGCCAATAATAGCGCGCCTGCGCCCCGGCGTATCGGGAATCCATTTACCCCGATAATTCGAAAACATATATTTACCCATGTCATTCATTATCTGAATACCTTTAACTTTGGGGTAGATATCCAACGTGGCGATCAGCTCTTTTTGCATCCGCTGCCAGGCGTAGTTGAACATTGAGCCTGACGTATCGATGATAAAAACCAGGTATTCGCTGTCAACCGGAATGCCGCCTATTAACTGGTTGCTGCGTTTGAAATTGCTACCCAACAGGCGCTGCATTTCGGCGCTGAGACGCTGCCGGGCGGCGGCCAATTTGCCCTCAAGCACCGTGACAACATTGGATTGATCGGCGGTTGCAGAGAACTCACCTTCCAGGTCGGTCATATCACCCTGCAGGCGCGCCACATAGTCTTTCACTTCGGACAGTTGCTCGCGCCTGGCGATCAGCTCCCTATTCAATACTTTGGTTTCACCGCGCACCGCAAACAGTTGTTCCTGCAGGTCGTTGACACTGCCCTCAAGTTCGCGGGCGCTGTCTTCCAGCACAATCGGTTCCACCACCTTGGTAATCATCAACAGCAGAATAATCGCGCCAAAGCCGCAGCAGATCACATCCAGAAAAGATATGTTGAAGTCTTCGCCCTCGCGCCTTTTAATTTTCATGGCCAGTCCGGTGACGGGCTGAGAAACGAGCCGTTAGTGGCCAGCGCTAACTTCCAGAACGCCCCCGCCGCCAGCGGGTCGCCCTCCATTGGTGCCAGAATGACATTAACGGGGATGCCACGCGGCAGTTGGCGCAATGCAATATTAAACAGCTTAAGGCGCTGCTCACCGCTCACCTGGCCGCTGCTGCCGGGCTTCTCTCCCTGGGTAGGTAAGCCGTCGGTAATCAACAGAATGTTGTCGGGCCGTGGCTGAAAATCGTTGATGCTGCTGAACAGATTTTCCAGACTGGTACCGCCGTTCGGCACTATGCTTTTTACCCGATCTACCGCCAGATCGAGCTGCTTACGATCGCTCACCGCCAACCACAAGCCGTCGGTGTCGGCGATGGCTGGTTCGGCGCGAGTGTTGAAAGTATACAGTTGGTATTCGCTGTCGCGCGGCAGCTGTGCGGTTAGCCAGTCAATCGTGCGCACGGCTCGCTGCCATTTGACCGCCTTGATTTTGACCGCGTCTGACATATTGCGTTTGCGTATGATATTTACCAGGCTGCGATCTAACATGCTGCTCGACGCATCAAGCAGTATCAATATGCGGTTGCCGCCCAGCTTCAAGCCGGTGAGATACTGGCGGTCGCCCTGGCCTGTGACTTCGCGCGCGCTTTTACCGTCTTCCCGTTTTGCTTCGGCCAGTGCACGCTTACGTTCTTCCTCCAGATTACGTAAATCACTTTTGAGTTTTTTGACGTGCTGAGCGCGTGCCAACGAGGAGGCATCGAGATCGGCCAGCTCTTCCTCCAGCTGTTTGATCTCATCGATGATGCGCCGCGCTTCACCCTCGGCGTCGACTACTTGTTGATCAACCGTGTCGATGGTGTTTTTGGTTAGGGCAAGGTTTTCCTCGCCTTCGACAATCTCTTTTTCCAGCAGGCTGACTTCAGCCAGAACGTCCTTATTTATCTGTTGTGCGTGAACATCGCTGGCATGATCGATAATCAGAAAAATCAGGATGACCGCGCCAAACCCGCATGACATCACATCGAGGAATGATAAGTTAAAAGTGGTAAAACTACGTTTGCGCGCCATGCGATGTATTCAACTCGATCAACAGCGCGTGCGGACCGCCGCGCGTAAAGCTAAGCCGGTCGCCTTTCGCCACAGGCTGCTTTTGCTGCGCTGCGATGTCGTTGACGAACAGCGTCGCACTCGGCTCGGAAAGCAGCCACAGTTGTTGTTGCTCTCGCAGCAGACCCGCCCGTGCCATTTTGTCTTTGCTTGCTGCCAGTGCCAGACCGCCGTTGTCATCGGCATACAATTGCTCGGCTTCGCGCAGGGCATAGGCCGTGCTGTTAAGTAATATGTGGGTCGCCAGCGGCTGCGCTTGTCTGCCTGACTCTGCAGCCATCTCTGATGCTGCTGTCAAGTTCGGCGCTAACTCTGCTGCGGGCTGGTTGTGTTGCTGATCACTGCTAACCGTTGGCTGGCTGATGCTGGTGGCTGGCAAACGGGTAATGAAAGGTAAACTGGCATCGTGTGAACTGATGAGTTCGGCATGCTGCCTGCAAGCCTCGGCCACGGCTCCCAGGGGCACTGCCATGCCATGCTCCACCAGCTCGAAAAAACCGGGCAGCTTAACTAAATTTTGCGCTACCAGGGTACATTGGACGTTATCGCCTAGTTCATCGATACAGGTTCGAATGCGTTGCTGCAGCCCATGCACCGGACCAAGAAAAGCGGCGCGCGGCAACTTTGCTGTATGTACCGTGTCGCCCTGCGGTATGGCAAATACAAATTCCTGCAACTGCGCCTGCTGCTGCAGCCACTCGGGCAGCGCATCGTACAGCAGCTGTTCGCTGTGCGCATCGTGCAGCGGATCAAACCGGCACTGTTGAATAAAAGCATCGGCAATCAGATGGGAGAATTGATTATACAGTGCCAGCAGGCCTGCCCCCTCTGCAACACGTTCACCCGCACGGGCAACGCTACCCTCGGCAACATTAAGCGCGGTGACTACAACCTGATGCAGCTGCAAATCAATATGCACACCCGAACCGGGGAGTTCCAGCCCAGCAGCAGCAGCCACGGCAAGGTCGACCAGACCGACCGCATCGAACGGGCATTGCTGGGTAATGCCTAACAATACCGCGAGCTGGTCTCTGTCAAAACTGGCCGGCACCGCGAAGATGACCTGCTGCGGTTCGCTCGCTAACTGGTGAACATGTAGCAAGTGCCGATAGGCAAGGTCTGCGTGGTGACGTACCTGGGGGCTTTGCTCGGGTAAGGGGTTGAGGCCAAGCTGCTGCCAAAAGCGATTGTTAATTTGCCGGGGATGCAACCGCGCTGCCGCCCGCGCCGCTTCGCCAACAATAATTTCGTCGCCGTTGAGTAACGCGTAAGCTGGACTTTCCGCATATAGCCCGGCCTCAACCGTGGTAAACAGGCCAATGTCGTTTAGCTCGATAATGCATGCGCTCATGGCCGTTAGCGAACCTGCAGGTGATAGATGAGGTTGGTGTCGCAGTATTGCTGGCTGTCGAGCACTAGCCGGTCCTGCAGTAGCTGCACTTGCTGCATTAGAAACATCACCAGAATACTGATTACCAGCGCAATAAACGTTGAGTTAAAGGCCACCCCAAGGCTGGCCGTTACGCCAGCAATATCGCCTTCCACCGCCTGATGCGCCTGCCCTAACGCAGCACCAATGCCGCGCACAGTGCCGATGAAACCTATCGACGGAATTGCCCATGCAATATAGCGCACCATCGCCAGCTCCGAGTCCAGTCGTTCGGCTTCGCTTTCGCAGGTTTCCTTGATCGTGGTTGCCACGTCCTGAATACTGCGGGTCGAACCGAAGCGTTGTAAGGCGGTTAACAGCGCGCGCGGTAACAGGCTTTCTCGCTCCTCTTGCGGTAAGGCCTGCAGGGCTCGTGAATGTTCGCGCGCATCCTCCGGCAAAATACTCATACCCGGTGAGATCGTGAGCAGGCGTTTTTGCAGTAACGCGCGCTGCCGCAAAATGCGTCTTGCCTTAAACGCCATGATAGCGATTGCCCAGAACATGAGAATAAAACAGGTCTCCTGTTCATAGTCTTTCAACACCACATACAGCGAACGCGACGGCACATAGGCACCGCCCTGTGCCTCCAGCTCCGCCTGTTGTTCGAGAATGGCTTCGGCATTGGGACGAATGGCGCCAACATAAACCGTATGCACGACGATCACCGCCAACAGCAGCGCAAAAAGTTGATAGACGAATTCGTTAGCCAGAATTTTTTTCACTGCACTCTCTTTACTGTTTGCCAGGATGTTACTGAGCTAAAGTTTATCGAAGCCTCGGAGGCCTGAATAGAGGGAGAATTTCCGAGACCTTCCCTGGCAGGGATGCCAGGGATAGAGCCTCCAGGGATGGATTTATGGCATGTCCCGGAAATTTTCTCTCTGTTCAGGCCGGACCACACGCTTAACTAAATAACATTCGCATTAACCCTGTTCGTTAAATATCGACCGGAAACGATACCGATAAATCTTCGGATATTGCTTCGCTGGGAATAAATATCTCCGCCGCGCTTTTTTTGTTGTCAGCAGCAGACCTCGCTTCCGATTTTGGTTTCGACTTTAGTGTCGACTTCACTTCTTCGCCGTCTGCGGCCCCGGTCTCTTTCTTTACCGCCTCTTTCTCTACGGCCTCTTCCGGTGTCGATTCCTGCTGCGCCATACTCCTCGCTGCCGGTAACAACAGCAGTGCCAGGCACAGCATTAATATCGCTCGTTGCTTCGCCATCAACCATCCTCTCTCACTCTGCGTTACGTGCGATGCGAAAGCCGACATCGTCACGCCCCTTAGCACCATAGTCACGAAACGACAGCCGCAGTTCGACCGTCGAGCCGTGGCGCCAACTGGAACCGCGAATCACATGGAATCTGCCTGTTTCCGGCCCCATTGGATTCAGCTCAGGTGCCTTGCTTACCGGGCGCAGCTGGCCGTAATAGTCATGCATCCACTCGGCGACGTTTCCACCTATATCATACAGCTTGCGAGCACTGGCGGGGAAACTGGCGACCGGGGCGGTCACCGCGTAGCCGTCGCTATAGCCGGCGATGACCTGACCTACCAGCTGCGACGCCGACTGGTCGGCAAAGTTGCCAGCGTTTGCCGTCGGTGGCAGCGTTTGGCCCCACGGGTACTTAAGCATTCCCGACTCGGTTTTGCGCGCTGCCCACGCCCATTCAGCCTCAGTGGGCAGGCGGTAGCCCGCTGCGTCGTTGTCTATAGTCACCTTTTCTTTGCCATCAATCGTATAGGCGGGTTTGAGCTGGTCTAGCTTACTTAACCAGTTACAATAGCGCACCGCCTGCAGCCAGGTGACGGTTACCGCCGGCTGCTTATCGCCGTTCAGGCTTTTTTCGCCGGCCCGGCCAGATGAGTGAGAGGTGTCGAATTGTTTGAACTCGACGTTGCTCACCTCGGTGGTCGCCAGATAAAAAGGTCGCGTTAATTCAATATTGCGAATGACCTCGTTGGCGCGTCGCCCCGGCTCGCGCCTCGAGGCTCCCATGGTAAAACTGCCGGGTTGCAACAATCGCATGGTTTGCCCCACGGCGGTTTTAATGCTGGGCCGCAGCGCCTGCAGCTTGGCCTGCTGCAGCGACACCAGCGAGACATTCACGCGCTGCGGAAATCCGGGTTTGGGGGTGATTGTGTTAACAAACGGTTTATAGCCGGGTTTCGTTACGCGAATTGTGTGTGTTCTGGCCGCCAGTTTAAAGGTAGAAGCCGCACTTTTCTGCACCACGCCGTCGATGCTAAGTTCAACATCTTGCTGCTGCGTCGCAATGCGAATTTCGCCTATCAATGGCTTAAACGCCACTGCCAGCTTTTGCTGCTCGCCCGATTGCAAACTTATTTGGCGGCTGGTTTTTTGGTAGCCGGTTTTAAACAATTCGATTTTATAACGCTTGCCTGGGTTGAGGTAAAGCTCCAACGGTGATTGACCACGAAATACGCCGTCAACCAGAATGCCCGCATCGGCCGGCGTGGTTTGCACCTGCAACACGGCGTCGGCTTTGGCCAGCACCACATCCTCGAGCTGCTGCGCCTTGCCGGGTTCTACCTTCAGCTCGGTGCTCCAGGTTTTGTAGCCAGCCAGCTGCACCGCCAGGGTATGCGTGCCTTGTAAAATCTCGGCTTCAATGGGCGTGCTGCCAATCACTTCGCCATCGACCAGCAGCGTGGCGCCATCGGGTACGCTGGCAACGGATACTTCTGCCCAGGCGGGCTCAAGTGCCGGCGATTTCTGCAGCGCGTTGCCGCCCCCCTCTACCGTAATCGTTTCCGCATAGGGAAGATAGCGCGCCGCCTGCAGCTGTAACTGATACTCGCCGGCCGCCAGTTCGATGTTCTCCAGCGGTGTGTTGCCTTTGCTGTCGCCATCAATCATCAATGCAGCGTCAGTCGGCTTGCTGTTCACCGTGAGGAGGTCGGGTAATCGCTGTAGCACAAACGCAAACCGCTGGCTGTCTTTTGCGTCAACCGAGAAAGCCTCCTGCAACGGGTAATAGGCTTGGTGACTCGCCTGTAACTGATAATCACCGGGGCGCAGCAAGTAGCGCTGGCCCAGTTTGATCGCCAGGCCGCCGGATATCTTATAGCTCGCATCACCCGGGTCGGTGTTGATTTGAATCGATTTCGCGGTAAACAAAAACAGCAGTACCAGCGCCGCCACGGCAGCGGCGACCAATAAAACAACAAGCGCCGGTTTCGGGCGCGTACGCTGGCTGGCGGAACCTGGCTGCGCCGGCTCGAACGCAACCGGAATGATAACGTCGGGCGCGCCGTCCTGCGCGGGCCCTTTCGAGAATTTAATTGGCTCGTTCAAATTTTTTCAACACACTGAATGACAACGCTTGCCGCTTGCGTGCCAGGCTCGATACGGAACTCCTCGCGCACGTCGCGATAGCGCTCGCGGCTGCCAACCGCGACGTACTTGCCCGGCTTCAAACTTAGCTGCTGCTCGGAAAAGGTGCCCAGATGTTTTACCTTAAGCACGGTAACATCCGTCGCGTTATCTGATTTAAGCTTTACGGCGATGGGAATTTGCGATTCGCGCAGCTGCCGCTGCAGCGTCTCTATCTGTTGCGATAACGTCGGCCCGGGTTGCTTGATAGTTTGCGCCTTGCGATACAGGGTTTGCGCTGCGCGAAAGACTTTATCACTAGCCAGCCTTTCGGGTTGTGCAGTGGCGCGCTTAAGGGCCTGGTCTAATTTAGCGCGCGTTTGTGCCTGTTGCAGACGTTCCTGCACGGCGATCAGATTATTATCAACTGCCAATGCCGCAGTATACTCAGCCACCGCCGCCGACCACTTCTCCTGCGTCTCCAGTTTTTCTGCGCGCTGCATAGCGGCGCTAATTTTTTGCAGCCCCAACTGCGAGCGGGCCTGGGTTAAGGCTTCTGCGGCTTCGGGCGCGGCCGCCTTTACACGCAGCGCCTGTTCAAATGCCTTAATCGCAGTGCCGTGCTGCCCCGCGCTCAGCGCCTGATAACCGCTGGACATCAGTTGCCCGAATTCATTGCCCTGTAATTTCGCCTGCACACGCGCGCTGGCCTGCTGCGCTGCAGCAAATTGTGCATCCAGCTTAAGCGCTTGCTGCAGCGCAGCTAGCGCCGGCTCCAGCTGCTCATCTTGCTCCAGCGCGCTGGCCGTGTTAACCAACGCCAGCACATCATTCAATACTGCGCTGCGCTGTAACCCCGCCATGGCGCTTTCATTATCTGCATCGATACGTAACACCAGATCGAAGCTGGCAGTTGCTTGCTCAGCGTTGCCTGCGGTCAGCGCTGTGCTGCCGGCCTGCAATGCCTGCGCGATGGCTTCATCGGTTTGTGCAAACAGCGAATCAAGCGCCTCCAGTGCAGCCTGGTATGCCGCAGTAGCCGCAACGAACTCGCGCGCGCGATACAGTTTATCGCCCTGCTGCGCCTGCTGTGTTGCGCCAGCGAACGGTTCGGCAGCCCAGTCTTGTACGCTGCGTTCTTCCAGCTCAAATTGCCGCTCCAGTAGCTTTTCGAGTACTGCCTGCGCCGCTTTACGCTCTTTTGCCAGCTGCGCTTCCTGCCACGGGCTGCGTGGTTTTTCTTTGCTGACTGCAGGGTTGGCACTGGCGCTGGCAGCCTCGTCGACAGCTATGCTCGGTTTGCTGATCCAATGCGGCAGCAAAAAGACGACCGCCAACATCACGCATAACAGCAGGCTAAACAAACCGCCTAAGACTAGTGTCGTGTTGACAGGGGGTTTGGGCGCTGCAGCTGCTGCAGGCGCGCTTAGCTCCAACGCTGCGGGGCTGATTTGCTCAAAGTTGCCAGCAGTACTCTGCTCGCCCTTCGTCGTCGATGCATCACGGTCGATCACTACTCAGGAACCATCGTCGCTACTGCTAACACCGCCAATCTCCTCGGCATATATCGCTCTGAGGATATTGCGCCATTGCTCGTATTGATCACTGACTGTGCCCGACAGGGTAACAGTGCGATTATCAAGATCGATAAGCTGTGGCTCAATATCGGCGCCCAGCGAAGAACCCAGCTCACGCAACGCTTCGGCGTGTATTTCGGCTTCCTTATGTTTGTCTATCGCGCTTTTAATCAAATAGCCGCCGCCCAGTACCGACACGACCCCAGCCTGACGGGTGGAGCCGCCATCGCCGCCGGCAGCGACAATGCCGGCAATGATCGCTGCGATGCCGCCTACCGTACGCAGCCGCGATGAGCGCTTGAGTTCGCGCAACGCAATCACCTCCTCGTAACTTTGCGCGCGCCAGTCAAAATACGGCGCATTCATTTCGCGCGAGAACGAACCGTAATAGTCCTGCAGTGTGTCGACAAACAAATAGTCGCGCTCGCGAATTTTGCTTACCCTTTGCAACATGGGGTCCTGCTCGGAAGGCAGCCGCTGCACCTCATAAATACCTTTTTTGTTTTTTTCGAGGTGGCCGCCAAACGCTTCGGGCGAAAAATCCTGAGCAAATTTCAGCTCACCCACCGTGCGCACATTGGCCAACTGTCGCGGCTTCAACCCATTGCGATAGCTGGCAATATCATTGGCAATGCGGTTGTATAGATCCTGAAACGGATCGCCGGCCAGGCTGCGGCTTTTTTGATAGCTGTACTTGCTGATATCTTTTGCATATTTCTTTTCGAACCACTGCTTGCCGGTGACGTCTTTGACGTTAATCAATAGCTCCATCGACTCGCCGTCCGAGTGCAATATTTTGCCACTGACAAGTACGTCGACGGCGGCCATATCGGCCGGCACCACTCGCACTGCACCCCAGTTAGCGCTGGCTTGCATGGTGTTCATCAAAAGCACTGGAACGTAACGCGCCTCGGCCTGCCGCACTTCGGGGTAGACGCTAATATCGCCGTCTTTCACATCATCCAGTCCTGGATCGAAAAGGTTCACTCCAACGTCGAGTAACAACGCTTCAGGCACCTCCTGCCGGGCAGCTTCCAGCGGTGTTACCCGCGTCGATTTAACCTTGGTGGTGGAACAGCCGGCCAGCAGCACGCTGCTCAACAGCAGCAACAATACGCTTGTACGAACGACCATTAGCGCCATACCTTTAGCTCGCATTACGGTTCAACGGTTACTTTCCTTTCTTGTATTTACGGTATTCATCCCACAGCTTGTCGCGTAGCTCGGGGTCGGTCTCGCGTTGTGCTGCCTCGCGAATTTGGCGGGCAACCACATCGTCGTCGGAGCCGTCCGGTATATCGGCCGGCACCGCGGCGGCAGCGCTGGCATGCTGGTAGTCGCCCTTGCGATTGTCGCCGGCGCGCGCTGGCTGGGTGCCGTTACCATTGGTGTTTTCGCTGCCGCCACTGCCGCCACTGCCGACCGGCGTGCCGCCCGCAGGCATAGCCGGTATAGCAAAGCCGCCGCCAAAGTCACTGTCGTCGGCCTCGGCCACGTCGTCGCCTGCGTCACCATCGCCGTCGCTGTTTCGGCCTTTCCCATCACCCTTTGCCGCATCGCGCTCGGACAGAATCACGCCGTCGAAATTGCCAAGCGCGCTGTCCAGCTCGGCGTTCAGCTCACCGATGCGGTCGCCAGCGGCGCTGCCCGAGGCGCCGCCGGGCCCACTACCCGAGGGCCCGCTAGCTGAGGATCCAGCTCCTGAGGGGCCGTTTCCTGAGGGGCCATTCGCACCTTCGTCATTGCCCGCTTCCTGCTGTGCAGCCGGCGCCCTGCCTTGCGCACCAAATACTTCGAATGCCTCCTGTAACACCTGATCGTCTACCGCGGTGTCCACGCTCAACTCACCGCCGCCGCCTGACTGCTTGCCACTGGCTGCGGCGCCGCTGGTTTTTTCGGGCTCTTCGAAGCTGACATCGTCGCCGCTTTCGCCACTCGCATCCGCTCCGCTCGAGCTGCTGCCAGCGGTTTGCTCGCCCTGCCCCGTGTCGCCTC
>JBBKXJ010000216.1:0-6750 GCA_037969395.1 Pseudomonadales bacterium | reverse complement strand
CTGTGCAATGCCATCGATGTAAATAATCTGGGTATTGCTCGCATCGTCAAACGTATAGGCGACGTGATGCCAGCCATCACCGCCGATGAACTGGTTCGAATCGGTATGTCGCCAGCCGGAGCCGTCGTTGAAGAACCCGGTAACGCCATCGCCAAAGCCGACATCGTTGAGGCGCAGGGCGATGCTGCCTCCGATGCTGATGACCTCCTGGTAATCGGCCGTCGAAACATTGACCCAGGCCGCCAATGTCAAATTACTCGGCGTACTGAACCGGCCCGCGATCATGATATTGTCGTCAATGCCGTCCAGCACCAGGACATCACTACCGCGGTCGCCATCAAAGACGGCGTAGGGATCAGGCGCGGCTCCTGGACCTGACGGCACGCCCGCGTTGGCCCCGCCAGGACTGGAGTCTTCCCCCAGTGCGCCGGGTTGTGTGAAGCTGTAATAACCCTGCAGATCGGCCGGCAGGTCGGTGGTTATCTGCAGATTGGCGGGGCCGTCGTAGTTCGACGTCGGCGTAAAGGTGAGCCCGTCTAGCGCCGTGTTGATGGCGCTTTCCAGGCCGGTGATCGTCATCGAGGACGTTCCATCGGCGCCGTTTTCAAACACAAGACCGGCTGCGGTGTTTAGCGTCAGTATCCCGTTGGTCACCGACAACTCCGTGCGCAGAATTGGATCCCCTGCACTACCGTCGTCGACGGTGATGGAATTGCTGTTGGCCGTGGAAAAGATTAACGAGTTGTCTTCATCGGTGTTTTGAGCACCAGGAACGAAGTTGGCTACCGCACCATTACTAGTCGGGGTCACATCCAGTGTAATCGTTCCAGTCAGAGGACCACTGGTGTCTTCGTCGCCGTCGTCGATGACGACGTCGATGGTCGTATCCTGATCGTTATTACCTACCGGCGTGAACACCAGGTTGGCCAGCGCGGTGTTGACGTTGGCGACCGTACCTGTGATCGTCCATACCCCGGTACCGGAGGTATAAGTCGCCCCATTATTGGAGCTCAGGCTGCCGGTGGCGGTATTCGCCAGGGTCAACGTCGCGGTAATTGCTTCGCCTGCATCCGCGTCGCTGACAACAATATTTGAGATCTCGACACTCCCATCCCCTTCGTTGTAGAAGCTCGTGCTAGTAAGGTTGGTCGCGGTCGGTTCGCTGTTTACATTGCCGAGGCTGTTTCCCGCCAGCGTCAGGCCGTTAATCACTTCCGTGCCGGACTCGATGCTCAGGCCTACATCAGAACCATCAAAAAGTATCTGTGCGTCGACGTTGGTGTCCGCGGTTCCGCTGTCCTGCTCAGTAGCGTTGAGTGTTAATGCAATGACATCAATTTGCTCGGCCGTCACGGTGGTTCGACCGCTTGTACCGACCACTTGAGAGCCATCGGACTGAACCGTGATCAGCAGGGTTCCCTCGGTCACGGTGATACCGCCCACTACCAGGTCAGCTTCAAGCAACTCCAGACCTTGAATTTGTTCGCCGGAGTCACTGAGAAAATCGCCGCCGAGTAGCAAATCCTGACGCCCATTGGCATTATTATAGGTTGAGATGTCGGCGTGCACCGCCGGGTCCGAGCGGGCAATCAGATAAGTGCCGGCCGTTAGCGTGGTATCGACACCAATGTCGGTGTCCTGCTCAACGATGGAAATTGCATGGATATTTGCAGGTGTGTTGTCCGGTTTCTTTATGGCGTCTTCCAGCAGGAGTTCATACTCGCCAGATACCGGGCTATACACCACTACGTCTGTATTGTTGACCGTAAGGATGCCCATACTGAGCGTGGGTAAATCAATTGGGCTGCCAGCGCGCATCGAAACAACGATCTGTCCGGGCTGCAGATCATAGGTGCCAGCCATTCCGCCAATAAGGGTATCGACTGTGACGGCGGTGTTGACGTAGTGTAATGCGCGGACATTTTCGGCCAGCGCATGTTCGCTAACAAAGGTTCCGGCAGTAGTCCCGGAGTCTCCATCCCCGAGTTCCAAACGCGGACTGGAATCACTGAACGATACGATTTCCTCCTGACCACTCACTGCGCCATTATCATCAATAGCATCACCGTTGGTGCTGAGCCATAAGCTCGACGTATCGATGGGGCCACCGACGGTGATTTTTACAATGTCCACATCACTGATTGAGGCATCCGATGCAACCAGTGCGAACTCCAGTACCGCGGCGGAACCGGGCGCCGTAAAGATTGGCATTTCCGCCGTGGAACTACTCAATGTTACCCAGGGTCCAGAAATTTGTTGCCATGAGTAGGTGGGCGATTCCGGATCAGGATCGCTGCTTGCCGATGCGTCGAGTGTCACCAGCGCACCGGTTCCGACGGCTTGATCCGGTCCCGCATCTGCAGCGGGTGCTTCATTACCTGGGTCGCCAGGTTCAACGATCGTTTCGACGTTGGTGTAACTAATTGTGAACGAATCGCCGCCGCCCAGTTGCACGGTGATGAGCGAGCCATCATCGACTGCCGAATCGAATGCCGACACATCGATCGTGTCACTGTGGTTGCCACCATCCACGGTATAGAAATCGCCACTCTGCGCTCCGGAAAACAGAAATAAATCGTCTTCGTCGCCACCGTTCAGGGTGTCGTTCCCACCACCACCGATCAACGTGTCTTCATTATTTTCGCCGTTGATAATGTCATCTCCACGTCCGCCATGGAGGATGTCGGCAAAATTTCCACCGTTGAGAATATCATTGCCATCGCCACCCAGGATGAGATCATCACCGTTTCCACCTGTCAGGTTGTCGTCGCCGTCACCGCCGTACAGCACATCATCGCCATCCCATCCATCGATGCCGGCATCGTTGCTGCCATCGCCCACGAAAATGTCGTTGCCGGCGGTAGAAGAACCGATGGGTGCGCCAGTACCCGCGTCGAACCAGGAGCCCGCCAGCACTGATTTCCATTTCTGCTGCACATCGCTGCCAAAGGCGATATCGGTTTCGATCGCCCCCGTCGTATATTCAAGGTCCCAGTCGCCGCCCATGCTGATATGGCCGGTCAGGTCTTCACTGGCCGCAACATCGGCACTGGTGAGGCTGGCCAGGTTGTTCACCAGCGATTGCCCGGCATCGGTCGCTGCCAGATTACAGCCATAAATCAGGATGTCAGCGCTGTCTTCCAACGCAGAGCCCCACAGCCGTAGTTCACTCTGGTAACTGTTTAGGTTGTCTGCCGACAAAGAGTTATTGCCTAGCTGCACTTGCCCCTCATCGCCGTGCGACACGATATGAATTGCATCGACTTCGCTGTACTGCCCGAGCATGTTGGTGATCTGCTCAATACCATCACGACTGGCATCGAGCATGATGACTTCAAAGCGACGGTTCTCGTTTTCCTGGCCGAGCAGGTCAGCTAGCAGCAGTTCATAGTCGGGCGTATTCGAGTCGACAAACACCAGTTCGAGACGCTGTTGCTCCGAGCTGTCACTGCCCTGCCGCTGTACGTTGTTCTCGCTTGCTGTAAGGACTTTGAGATCGGAGTCAACTACCAGCACATGAGCGGCAGGAGTATCAGCTGCATCAACGAGCACACCAAGACCGTCAGCCGAGAACAACACGCGCGGTTCAAGTTCCTCAAACAAGAGGGGGCTGCGCTGCGTCTTACTGTTCTTCCTGAACATATTGCTATTCGCCTAACGCCTGAAAGCTGTCGCGGATGCGGCTCTCGTCATACCAATTTTTATTTCCATGCGGGATTGAATTGCTGGAACCGGACTTATCGTGGGTAAGGTTATTATTGATTAAGTATAGATAAGCAGCTGATAAAACAACAAAAAAAAGAATATATTCTTTGCAAGGCGCGTCAGGAAAATGGCTCGCTACCGTTTGCGTTGAGGTAAACCAGAAAGCTGTGTATCAGTGTGAATTACTCGATTGAAATACTTGAAGTTTACAGCGCCAAATTACTGGCGAACGGCAACACTAATAAAAGCTGGGAAGCCAGCTGACTGTGAATACTACTGCGTGCGGCGCAATACTCTTCGTCCCAATCGCAACGCGATATCGTAGCGTAATTTAAAGGATCAGCACGTCTACGCTATCTGCAATCATTTTATGCGCTTCATTGCACTGGCATCGACGAATTTGTTGTCTACCCTGAAACTCAACTTGCATTTGTGGCCGGCGGGTATCGCGTAGTCGCTGTTGGGTAGTTCCAGCCGAATGCCAAAAGTTCCGCTGGCCGCGTCGCCCATGCGGTCAACAACAGTTACTGTTGCGGCATACGGCGCTAGCGACGCCAATCCCGGCACGACTTCGGCATCCATGCCTTGCTTAATTTGCCCGAAAAATTCAATTGGCACGGCGGCTTCGACGTAGAGCGGATCGAGTTGCACAATACGCATAATAGGTTGGTCTTCAATATACTCACCGGCAGAACGATAGCGTTGTACTACCACGCCGTTGAGTGGACTGGTGACCGATTTGCGCTTCAATACCTCCTGCGTTCGATTCAACTCAAGACGGCGTAAACGGTTAATATCCTTCGCCTGAGTCACCTTCCACTGCGACAGTTCCTCGTTGCGTTCGGCTCGTTCCCGATCCTGAGCCGATACCGCGCGCCCTTTATGGAGGGAGTCGAGCCGCTTCCTGTTGCGCTTGTCGTAACTCAGGTTTACCTCGTTAAGACGTATTTCGCTAAAGATATCTGCACGCGCCGACGCCAGCTCCAGTTCCGCTTTTTCGACGCCGGAATCCAGACGTGCGACCACCTGCCCCGCTTGCACTCGATCGCTGCGCTCAACGGGAACCGATACCAGCACGCCGGGAACGGCACTGCTGACATCGACGGCGGAAGAAGGGGTGATGAGGCAATCCAGGTCCGGTAAGCCCGCCCGCTTTGCAGCGGCCAGCGGCGTGCACAAAACGAGTAACGCGGTGCAAAGGTAATATCTCACGCTTGATGTGTCGCGCAGTTGTGTATTTGATTGATTCACTGTGCCTGATCTCGATCCTTGAGGTTAACGGGATGACTTTTATTAGCATAGCCTACGCAAATTCGAAGCCAGTTATGATTCACTGTGTGGCAAGCATTTAAGTCTTTTATTGACTAGTTTGCGGCAGACCGAAATCGATATTTTTATTCAGTATAGAAGCACAATAATTTTCTTGCCAGAATACTGATTGTTTGCATGCGCGGATCGACGCTGCCGCGGTTATGCCACTCCCTTCCCTGACGTGGCTATTTGAGCGAGCTAAGCGATGCGTTTAAAAAATGGACAAGCGAACAATACTTCCTCAAACCCTTCTACAAATGCTAATTCAAAACGAATTGACGCAATTTATCTGCAAATAATTCGGGGCGTTCGAGATTGGGGAAGTGGCCGCAGCCAGTGAACTCCAGTGTGCTGGCTTGCGGAACAGTGTCGGTAAGCAGTGCAAAATTGGTATGCCGGTGGGAGTAGTCCTCATCGCCGTAAACCATAAGTGTTGGCTGCCGAACGCCTGACATCTGTTCATCAGGAGAGCGCGTCGCGCCCTGCACAATACTAGCGAGGCAAAAACAACCGCCGGATCGCAACGACTCTATCGACAGTTTTGTAAACCCCTCGCGGTGCTCGCTCGGCCGGGGCAGGCATCCGGAAAACCATTTATCTGACAACTTCCTAACGGCTGCCCGCCCAACGATTTGCCCAATAAACGGAATGCGTAACGGTTTGGGGATGTTGTAATCCGACCAATTTTTCAAGCTCGCGACTGACGGCACCTGCCCCAACACCAGATGGCTGACTCGATTCGGGAATCGCGATGCAAAATTCATGGCATGCAGTCCGTTGACGCAGGAAAAATTGAGGATCGCCCGCTCAATTTTTAGAGCATCCAGCAACTCGCCCATGGCGGTCGCGGTTTCCGCAGCGGTAAAGCTATATCCGGCGCGGGGAAACGAGAGGCCTGAGCCCGGCATTTCAAAACAGACAACCCGAAAATCCCGGCTAAGGTTATCGATCAAAGCAGTATGGTGTTCAATCACGCACGGCGCGTCCGGTGTCATCAGGATGACCGGTTTGTCGTCGCCCGTATCGACGTACGGCAAAACACCTGCGCGCGTGCTGACAGTTTTATACTTGCAGTTTCGCGCATAACGCCGCTGCGGGAGGGTGAGCAGTGTGTCTACGACTGTGCCATGCAAGGTGTATCTCCGAGCTTTTAAAAGTGACGTCGATTATAGCGGCGACCAAGTCGATCACCAACTCCAGCGCATCGATCATGAAGATAAATGCAGGCGACCAGACTTCACAAACCAAAGGCGCTTTCCATTTTCGATTGTTGCTGATGGCAAAATGGACATCCCAGCAGTCGGTTTCAAATTGCAGCAAGGACTCGAAATGTTTTTCAGAAATAAATACCCGGGCTTGAGCTATGTGGAAGACGTTCACTATGTCTATGATGGTCAGGTCGGCACTTCGGCGGGCAGCGCCGCCATCGATTTTAGCCGTCGAGCGCTCACTGACAGCAAAATCATCCTACGCGGACCAGTGGATTTCGCGCAATTCCGTGCTCAAGAAAACAACGCAACCAGCCAGACGACAGCCGTTGTCAGTGCGGCTGCGTCATCACTCGGCGCACACGATCCGTTGACTGCCCGCTTGCCGGGCTTGCGTCAGCGCCGCATCAGCCCTTTTGATTAAATCGGCGGCGGTATTACCAGGCTGGACATCGCTAATGCCGATGGATGCAGTCAGTTTTTTACCAGTGGCTTTTTTGTGAGACAGTGTCAGGCCCTGAATACG
>JBBKXJ010000215.1:0-3128 GCA_037969395.1 Pseudomonadales bacterium | reverse complement strand
AATATTCACGGTTTCCATGCCTACTACTCGGGAATGAAGTGGTACTCTTATGCCCTTTACGGTCCGTTAGAGCGTATAGCACCCACGCTTTCTCATTCAATCCCCATAGCCGTGCCATTCTGGCCGCGGTAATGGCAGTCGCTGCTAGTCCATCCGATTACCCATGCCAAATACCAGCCTGATGTTCCTCGTATGCGCTTCGTTGGGAGCAAAATGATACGGTTCGCCGTCCATCATTCCATCCCGACAGGAGCTCATTATGGGGAACGCTAACATTTCATACAAAGCGCACCAATTTCAGTAACTTCTAACTGCCTGATCATAAAAGAGTTATTTGGCCCCCGGCCACGATTCATGTTTATCCCGAGCTCGGGATAAACTTGAATCATGGCCGGCCCCCAGGGCGGCGAGATATTCACCGTGGTCTGGAAGATAACGATGCCTATACGCTCAGCGTATGCCGTTCACGGCGCTATCTGTTCCGGCATATGGACGCACATGGTCGGCAGGCGTTCACACCGGCCTTTGCAAGCTGCAATTAAGCTTCCGCCAATTGCGCGCGCATCGTCGCGATAACGGCGGCATAATCGGGTGCCTTGAAAATGGCGGAGCCGACAACAAAGGTATCGGCGCCGGCCCGGGCTATCTCCTTGATGTTGTTCACATCCACACCGCCATCGACCGCAAGTCTGATCGGCAGACCGCTGGCATCGTTCAACGCGCGCGCATCGCGAAATTTTATTAATGCGGAGGGGATAAATTTCTGACCGCCGAAGCCCGGATTAACCGACATCACGACAATATTGTCGATCTTGTCCATGACGTAGCGCAGGGCGCTAAGGGGTGTGGCCGGGTTGAAGACCAGACCGGATTGACAACCGGCAACTCTTATTAGTTGCAGGGAGCGGTCAATATGCTCACTGGCAACCGGGTGAAATGCAATTGCAGTGGCGCCGGTTGCAGCAAAATCGCTGATGAGACGATCGACGGGCTTGACCATGAGATGGACATTAATCGCCGCACTTATACCGTAGTCGCGCATTGCTTTGCACACAAGCGGTCCAAAGGTAAGATTAGGAACGTAATGGTTGTCCATTGCATCGAAGTGCACGATGTCGGCGCCGGCTTGCAGCACGGCATCCACTTCGGCGCCGAGTCGGGCGAAATCGGCCGCTAGAATGGAGGGTGCGATACGATAGACCTGAGGCATGGGCGATTGCTTCCGATAAAAATAACGATTATAAAAATAACGATTGTAAGGTAGGAAGTAGCGACAGATCCCTAAGTCGTTCGTCCTGAGACAACTGGGAAAGCAGTTGTGACTCGAACTGTGGCCAGCCCCCGCCGGATATGACGGCCACCTTTACGACGCGCAGCAGAGCACGGAGCAGCGTGGTTATCTCGGCATCGAGAGATGCTTAGCTTTCAGCAATCGTGCCGTCCTGGTCGAACACAGTGAGCTTCGACATTGGGTCAAGCTCGATCGATCTGTGCGCTGGGCGTGGAACACCTCCTTCGTTCTCCCAGCGAGCGATCGACGCGCGAACGTCCAGAACCTTGTGTACTTCGAGGGGTTCTCCGTCCACCGACTTCGCCCCTGTCCAGCCCTAGGGTGAACTCAACACGATCATCGACCAACGCTAAGCGCCCGCGTCCGTTCGCTGACGCACATAACGAAACCTGCCGAATTGGCGCTAGGCCGCAATCCACTTCTCGGCGTCGGATCGCTCCTCATTCGAAAAGACCTTGACCAGACCCGGCATTAAAAACGCGAACATTCGTGTTGCATGAGCGACCCAGTGAACATCCGTGACGACCGCGATTCTTTCCCACGCCTTCCAGTTCGCGAGCCCGAGTTTGGAGTCATCCCACATGGCTCCGGAAGTGAATCCTGTGAACTCCGGCGTGAGTTGATAAAGCAACCTTACTCGATTGTGCCTTTGAAGCGCAGAGTCAATCGCCGGCATGAGGACCGATTCATAGTCCTTCGCATCAACCTGACCTGAAGCACTGACTCCCACTACGTGATCAGGAAGATTCATTAGTAACTTCATCATGGCGAGTATCCTTGAGTATTGTAGACGGTGGACGCTAGGCCTGGATGGGCATCCGCGTCTGTTCGCTGGCGCACATTCATGCCGGCGGCCGCAGTGATTGCGTCGAAATCGAGTCGCCCCGCGGTTCGCTTGTGTCTGGCAACGCACAGACAAACGGCTGGTGCTGTGTTTGAATTGAACTTTCGCCTAACGCTGGCGCGACGCGCTGCACCGGATCGAGGTTCATCCATCCTCGTCCGACGTCTCGGGTTTGGGGTGGTCGCTCGATGGCCATCCGTGTCCGGCCCCGTCGTCACCCTGGCCGATGATCACCGCGCATACGCCGTGATCGTGCGGCTCCACCGCAGAGGAGCATGAAGATGCAGATTGGAATGATCGGCCTCGGCCGCATGGGCGCCAGCATGGTGACCCGCCTGTTGCGCGGCGGCCATGACTGCGTGGTCCATGACCAGGCGCCCGACGGCATCGCACGCCTCGTCGCGCTCGGCGCCACGGGCGCCGCGTCGTTGCAACAGTTCGTCGACTCGTTGAAGACACCCCGTGCGATCTGGCTGATGGTGCCGGCCGCGGCCGTCGATGCCCTGCTAGATCACCTGACGCCTCTGCTGCAGCCTGGCGACATCGTCATCGATGGTGGCAACTCGCACTATCACGACGACCTGCGCCGCGCCGCGGCCCTGGCGGCCTCGAACATCGCCTACATGGACGTCGGGACCAGCGGCGGCGTCGCCGGCCTGGACCGTGGCTACTGCCTGATGATCGGCGGCGGCCAAGAGTCGGTGCAGCATCTCGCGCCCGTGTTCGCCACGCTGGCACCTGGCGCCGGCACCGCAGCGGCGACACCCGGGCGCCACGCAGGCAACAGTAGCGCCGATCAGGGCTGGCTGCAATGCGGGCGGCATGGCGCCGGCCACTTCGTCAAGATGGTCCACAACGGCATCGAGTACGGCCTGATGGCCGCCTATGCCGAGGGGCTGAACATCCTGCACCACGCGAATGTCGGCCTGCGCGAAAGTGACATCGACGCCGAAACGACGCCGCTGCGCCAACCCGCCCACTACCAGTACGAGA
>JBBKXJ010000214.1:0-4613 GCA_037969395.1 Pseudomonadales bacterium | reverse complement strand
TGGATCTTGACCTGACCGATGCCGACTCTTCGCTTAAAAAGCAGCTCGAGCACCTGAAAAATGAGTTTATCGCCCACGGTAACATCAGAACGATTGATCAACGCAGTATACCCAGGCGGATTAAGCCGTATCTCTGCCGCGATGGCGAAGTGAATGTGCACCGATATGAATGGTACCTTTATCAACGTCTCGATCAAGCATTGACGGAAGGCAAAGTGTTTGTCGTTGAGAGCGAGAAAAACAAGCAGCTCGAAGACGACCTGATTAGCCGAAAAGACTGGAAAAATAGGGATAAACTGATCCTAAAAACGGGGCTCAGCAAGCTGGCCACACCGATAGAGCATACCTTGGATGCAATGGAGCAGCACCTAAAAGATCGTATCGGTGACGTCTGCAGCCACATTACCCAGGGTCACAATCGTTTCGTCGCCATGTCCGACAACGCGGACGACGTGAAATGGTCCATTGCGGTGAAAAAATCCAAAAACTCAGCGAATAATCCTTTCTTTAATCAGATGCCGATCAGCAGCATCGTCAGTGTTTTGGAGTACGTGGATCGTGAGCGTGGTTTTCTGGATGCCTTTTGCCATGTGGCCACACACAAAGAGAAAAAAACCGTGTCTAAAACGGATTTGTTGGCGTGCATTCTGGCGAACGGCACCAACTACGGGGTTGGGCACTTTGCACCGATCTCCGACCGCTCCTTTGCTGTATTGCGGAACACAGAAGACAGTTACGTCAGTCTTGAAAATGTGCACAATAGCAATGATATCGTTGCCAATGCCATTTCGGAGTTGCCCATATTTGACTACTACAACGTAGAAGACGATCGTGTGTATGCCAGTATTGACGGGCAGAAATTCGAAACGCGCATTAACACCTTCAAGGCCCGCTACTCGTCGAAGTACTTCAAGGACAAAGGGGTCTCTGCGATGACATTGTCATGCAATCACGTGGCGTTGAAGACCACGATCATCGGCGCCAACGAATACGAAGGTCACTACGCCTTTGACCTGCTGTACAACAATACATCGGTTATTCAACCTCAAGTGTTGTCCAGCGATACGCACGGCGTGAACCAGGTTAACTTCGCCCTGCTCGATCTCTTTGGCTACACATTTGCGCCACGGTATGCCAAGTTTAAAACGGTGTTCAATGACCTCTTTGCTATGGATGTCAATGGCAGCGAGGGCGCGCTGTGTTTAGCATTCAAGAGACCCATTAACCGTAAACTCATCATCGAGGAGTGGGATGCGATACAACGCATCATCTGCTGGCGAAGTCGAAAGACCGTCACGCAAAGTACATTGGTGAAAAAGCTCAGCAACTTCAGCAACAGTCACCGCACCCTCGCTGCGTTAAAAGAGTACGATCGGCTTGTCAAAGCCATCTACCTCTTGAACTACGTCGACAACCAGGAACTGCGCCGCTTTGTCCAGCAGGTATTGAACAAAGGAGAAGCGTACCATCAGTTGCGGCGTAAAGTCGCCTCCGTCAACGGTGATAAATTCAGAGGGGGTAGTGATACCCAGGTAGCAATGTGGAATGAATGCGCGCGGCTGATTGCCAACTGCGTGATCTACTTTAACTCCGCTATCCTGTCGGATTTGCTGGCGCGAGCAGAAAAGCGCAACGATGAAAAGACCAAAGAAATTTTATGTCGGGTATCGCCAGCGGCATGGCGCCGAATCAACATGAACGGCACGTATGACTTCATGGACACGCAATCCATTGAATTAGAGGAATTGCTACGCAACGTGTCTATTGACAGTCGGTACCTTGAAGATGCTCGAAATAGTACTATAAATGACCAATAAGGCCACTTGTTCGTATTGGATGAATATTAAGCACCGCTACAGCCTAGTCACCACGCAGCCTGTAGCGGTGCTTAATAAAATAGGCGGGATGGTCACAAAACCCGTGATTCGATTGATCCAAACTCGATAGACAACAACCGCCTAGCTGCTGTCATTCGTTGGCTGAATAAATTGGTCCGGTTATTGGCTGGAATCGACAAAACCGGCCGTTCTGTAGATGGGTGACTTTCAATCGAGACTGACCCTTTTGATTTACGTCTGAATCCTAGTGAGGACGTGGCGTCTCCAATCAACGGCAGCTTCCCTAGGCCCGATGATCAGCCCCGGACTCCGTTCAAAGCCTGACGCGGGAGTACAACATCAGCGTCATCACGACGCATCTGTGGTACCATAGGTACTACCAACCTTAGCGAGGACTACTCGTTGACATTCGGCCAAATCCGGCCGGCACGATCCCGTCGCCTCCTCTGAGTTCAGCTTGAGGAGTAACAATGTCCATAGCCTCGTGCGCCGCGTTGGCGAACGCGCAGTTGTCCAATCATGCCCATGCCGCCAGGAACGTTGCGGCATAGTTCACTTTCACCCTGAATCCAACTGAAGTGGATTGCAAATGGCCAAGCCCAACTATGCGTTCGCGAAGCGTCAGAGAGAGATCGCCAAGAAACAGAAGAAGGAAGAAAAACGGCAGCTGAAAACTGAAGCAAAGCAGCCGCCAGCCCAGGAGGAGCGCCCGCCCCAGCTGCCCGTGGATGAGACGACCGTGGTCTGATCCCCATGGTTCACAGGGCGCAGCGGGTTCACGTGCGCGAAGGTAACATTGACGCGGTTGCACCATCACTGCTCTCGTGCGAGCGGCACGCCCAACCCGGCGCTGCAGGGGACGCGCGATGAAGCCGCACGCCCGTGAGCTTTAACGTTCAATTTTTAATGAGGCTACATATGAAAGATGGGTTTGAGTTAAGGAAGTCTTCTGCAAAGGGAGAAGGTATTTTCGCTACCAAATCATTTAAGGTTGGTGACATAGTAATGGTTGGCGTTATTAAAGAAGTATTGAATGGGAATCACTCTCATGCTTCACAGATAGGCGAAAATGAGTATGTACTTCACGCTGGACTAATAAGTAAGGTTAATCATTCCTGTGACCCGAATTGTGGTATTAGAATAAATGAAACTGGCGCACATGACTTTGTGGCCATAAGAAATATCAGTATTTTTGAAGAAATAGTCGTCGATTATGCGATGAGAAATTACGGTGTTGATTATTTCCCGAAGCAGTGCATGTGTGGCTCTAGGAGATGTCGCGGTAGGATTACAGGATGGAAAGATTTACCAGACGAAAAGAAGAAAGAGTATGAAGGCTTTGTGGCTCCTTACCTGCTTGAGTTGGATGCCAAGCAACACGGACTTCAAAAATCGGTGGTTTCCGCTACGGCTACGCCGGCGGTTGAATCGGTGTGTTAAATGACTGGTTTGGGTCGCTATGTTGAGCTCAACATAGTGTAGAGCATTTTTAGCTGAGTGATCGCGCACATCGGTGCCGATACATGATCGGAAATATTTCGCGATCAGTTAGCTAAAAATGTATTGGACTGAACCGCGGCCAGTATGGCACGGCTATGGGGATTGAATGAGAAAGCGTGGGTGCTATACGCTCTAACGGACCGTAAAGGGCATAAGAGTACCACTTCATTCCCGAGTAGTAGGCATGGAAACCGTGAATATTTTCAGTTTTTTGGTAAGCCCTATACCACAGGAAGATCATTTTATGGACTCCATTGGACGTTAAACAAAACTCTGCCTTCACCCAACAGAGTGGAATGATAGGCAAGCCTCTTTCTATAAGCACACATTTACTCATGAGCTGTTAAAATACTTCCTTCTCGGCGGCCGCAACCATGTCGCGATGGTTTTCATTTTTCCTGTTTCGCAAGACGGACAATCACGTAACGATTTTCCGGTAAGCGCTTCAAATCGATCTCGGTAGTCGACGGCTTGCGTTAGCCTTTCTGGTGCTGGTTTGCTCTGAAGAAAGGTTCGACAAAGTGCTAGTTTGTGTTTCTTGACGCGGTTGCCAAAGAAACCAAAATGTCGAATTCGCTGCATGCCAGGTGGAAGCACATGCAATAGGAAACGGCGAATGAATTCATCTGCCTTGAGAGTCATGATTTTCTGTTGACCCTCATCCCGATAGTCCTTCCACCGAAAAGTAACCTGCTGATCTTCGGCATTGATCAAGCGGTGATTGGATATAGCGACTCGATGTGTATACCCTCCGAGATACGCCAGGACCTGTTCGGGTCCACCAAAGGGAGGTTTAGCGTAGACATTCCACTCAATATTGCAAACCGCCGCGAGATAGTCAGTGAAGGTTTTGGGGTCCTTTAGTGATCTAAGCGAGGAGAAAAATCCAAGTTCACCCGCTTGAAAAGCCCGCTGTAGGCCTTCGATAAATAGTCGCCGAAATAAGCGTGAAAGCACACGCACAGGAAGAAAAAAACCAGGACGACAACTTAGCCAGCGCTTCTCGTCGGGCGATATCCCACCGCCGGGCACAATACAATGTAAGTGAGGATGGTGAAGTAAATTTTGTCCCCAAGTGTGCAGCACGGCTATAAACCCAATGTCCGCACCTAAGTGCTTTGGGTCTGCGGCAATAGTCTGTAAAGTTTCTGCTGTGGCGCGAAACAAAAGATTGTAAACAATCCGCCTATTTTGCAAGGCAATCGCTGCGATTTGCTCAGGCAGTGTAAACACAACGTGAAAATATTCCGCATCTAAAAGCTCCGCACGGCGATC
>JBBKXJ010000213.1:0-3220 GCA_037969395.1 Pseudomonadales bacterium | reverse complement strand
TCCAAACGTATCCACACGTTTATCGCAACCTCGCCTATTCATATGCAATATAAATTACAACTCAAGCCCGAACAGGTGCTGGCACAGGCCGTTGACGCCGTCACCTGGGCGCGCAAATTTACTGATGACGTGGAGTTCTCCTGCGAGGACGCCAGCCGCAGCGAGATGGATTTCATGTGCCGCGTGGTGGAAGCCGTCATTAAAGCCGGCGCCACGACAGTCAATTTGCCCGACACAGTGGGCTACGGCGTGCCGCATGAGTTTGGTGCCAGTATTCGGCAATTAATGGAACGCGTGCCCAATGCCGACAAAGCGATATTCTCCGTGCATTGCCACAACGACCTCGGTCTGGCGGTGGCCAATTCGCTGGCGGCGGTATTGAACGGTGCACGCCAGGTGGAGTGTACGATTAACGGCCTGGGCGAGCGTGCCGGCAATGCGTCGCTGGAAGAAATCGTCATGTCTGTGCGAACGCGGCCGAACGAATACGGTGTTGAAACTCGGCTTGATACCACTCAAATAGTACCCACTTCGCGCCTGGTTTCCAGTATTACCGGTTTTCCGGTGCAGCCCAACAAGGCTATCGTCGGTGCCAATGCGTTTGCGCATGAGGCCGGCATTCACCAGGACGGCGTGCTGAAAAGACGTGAAACCTACGAGATTATGCGCGCCGAAGACGTCGGCTGGAGCGCCAATAGGCTGGTGCTAGGCAAGCATTCCGGTCGCGCCGCTTTTAAGGCCCGGCTGCTTGATCTGGGCATAAGTTTCGAAGACAACGACGCGTTCAATGCCGCGTTTGACCGCTTTAAAGACCTGGCCGATAAAAAACATGAGATTTTTGACGAAGACCTGCAGGCGCTGGTTAGCGATGTGTCGGAGCACGCGGCGGCGGAAAAGTATCGATTCGAGTCTCTGCATGCAGAGTCGAGAACTGGCCAACTGCCGCGCACCGAGCTGGTGATTAAGGTTGACGACGAGGCGCAAAGCGTGGCGGCCGAGGGTGATGGCCCGGTCGATGCCGCCTTCAAAGCGCTGGAGAAAATTGCTAACAGCGGCAGCAAGCTGCTGCTGTATTCGGTGAACGCCATCACCACCGGCACCGACTCGCAAGGCGAGGTGACGGTGCGGCTGGAAAAAGACGGCACCATCGTCAACGGCTCCGGCGCCGATACCGATATTATCGTCGCGTCGGTTAAAGCGTATGTGAATGCGCTGAATATTCAGCATGCTGGCGTGATGCGAGAACACCCGCAAAGAGAGGGGGTTTAAAACCCGTGCAAGCCAGCCGTCGGCACCATTATCTCTCTGCGTTGGGAATTGAAGGTTGGCTACCCCGGCGGAAATTGCCCGGGGCGGCACCGGGTCCCGTGTATGTACGCAAAATCGCGCAATCGCCCGACGCGGCCACGCAGATGCCAGCAAGCGTCACCGAGCATATCGCCAGCAAAACAGACAGCGCGGCGGCGCCGTCATCTGCAGCAAAGTTGCAGCAGGCGCTGACTAACCCTGCGCCGAAACAAACGACAATAGCGCAGGCGCAGCCGGTCGCTGTGACTCAGGCTGCCGTTGGAGCATTCAAGCTTGCTTTCTACAGCTGGGCACCAGGCGTATTAATAGTCGATGAAGCACAAGACGCACGCCTGCAGCAGCAGTTAATCAGCAATATACTGTTCGCTCTCGGCCACACCAACCTGCAGCGCCAGCAACCTGACTATTTTCAGTGGCCTATGCCAGGTGGTCGGCAGGCGTTTGCACTGGCGCCGCACGATATGGTGTTCGGCGCGCTACAGCGCATGCTTGAGCAGCATAAGCCTGCACATATGCTGTTAATGGGGAAGCTTTCTGCACAGCACGTGCTCGGCGCGGATGATGACAACTGGGTTGCCGGTAACAGCCTTGATTCCTCGCCGCTATATTCAGACGTTAGCCTTATCAGCACGCATTCCAGTTCGACACTGCTTGAGCAGCCATTGTTGAAAGCCGAGACATGGTTGCATTTGCAGGCGATGCGCGTGTAGTTGTTTAAATGAATCTAAGAGCGTTAACGCAGTTTGATGTGCCGACACTGTTGGCAATTGAAGCTGACCTCAACGCTTTTCCATGGCGCGAACAACACTTTACCGACAGCCTGCACGCCAAACACTTCAGCCGCTCCCTTGTCATTGATGATCTTATTGCTGGCTTCGCCATCTTCAGTATTGTCGCCACGGAAGCAACGCTGCTAAATATCGGTCTGGCGGCAAACCATCACGGTCAGGGCCTTGGCAAGCGCTTGCTTGAGGCAATGCTGGATTTGGTAAAAGCCAGGGGCGCGGAAATATGTCTGCTGGAAGTGCGGCAGTCCAACAGCGTTGCGCAGGGGCTCTATCACTCGCTGGGCTTTTATGAAGTCGGCCGTCGCGGTAACTACTACCCGGCGAAGAAGGGCAGGGAAGACGCGATTTTGATGAATCTGCCGCTGTTAGAAATCACCCACATGTAGGAGAAGTTAACCATGCGAATGTTGCACACCATGTTACGAGTTACCGATCTGGAAAAGTCGCTGCAGTTTTATACCGAAGTACTGAATATGCGCCTGTTGCGCCGCAAAGATTATCCGGAGGGTAAATTCACCCTCGCGTTTGTTGGCTATGCCGACGAGTCGGAACAGGCGGCGCTGGAGCTAACCCACAACTGGGATACCAGTGAATATGAGCTTGGCAACGCCTACGGCCATATCGCGCTCAGTGCCGACGATATTTATAAAACCTGCGAGGACATCAAAGCCAAAGGCGGGGAGGTAGTGCGCGAGCCGGGGCCTATGAAACACGGGTCAACGGAAATCGCGTTTGTGAAAGATCCTGACGGCTATATGATTGAGCTAATTCAGGGGCGTTGAAAAATCGGTTTAGGACAATATACGAAAGGCTATATTCGCGCGGGCGCTGCAGAGATTGAGCGGCATGAACTCGGTCCAGATAGCCTTCACGTAGAGCTGCAAACAGGCGACTCTACTATTGCACGGGAAGCAGGCGAACTACCCGAGGGCGTCAGATAAATACTGGTCAGGAGTGGCAATGCACATTTTAATTGGAATACTCACTGCAGCCGTTGGATTAATTTGGGCCTTGTATCGCCTGCAAAATTCCGGGGTTGACCTGAATTCATTCAATCCCTTCTATTGGTTGCGGCGACGTAAATGGGAAAACAATCTGCATGGTAAGCAGCTCCATCGTCTGGA
>JBBKXJ010000212.1:0-12965 GCA_037969395.1 Pseudomonadales bacterium | reverse complement strand
CGCTCGCTGTTCACCAAGCCGCGCGACCGCGAAGTAGTGTGCCACGCCAGCGCCTGGGACCTGGATAATAAAGACGACCTGCGCATTAAAATGTGCATTCAAAAAAATGGCGACGACTTTACGACTATTCACCACGAGCTGGGCCACAATTATTATCAACGCGCTTACAAAGACCAGTCAGTGCTATTTCAGAACAGCGCCAACGACGGCTTTCACGAAGCGTTGGGCGACACTATCGCGCTGTCGATCACGCCGGACTATCTGGTTAAAATCGGGTTGTTGGACAAGGCGCCCAGCGTTGATAAAGACATCGGTCAATTGCTAAGTCAGGCGCTGGATAAGATCGCCTTTATACCGTTTGGCCTGCTGGTCGACAAATGGCGCTGGCAGGTGTTTAGCGGTGAGCTAAGCCCTGAGCAATACAACGCTGGCTGGTGGAAACTGCGCGAGCAATACCAGGGCATTCAAGCACCGGTCGAACGGTCGGAAGAAGACTTTGACCCCGGTGCAAAATATCACATACCGGGCAATACGCCGTATATGCGCTATTTCCTTGCGCACCTGCAGCAGTTTCAGTTTCATAAATCGCTGTGCGAGACTGCAGGTTACGAAGGGCCGCTGCATCGCTGTACTATTTATAAAAACAAGGCCGCCGGCAAGCGCTTGAACGCCATGATGGAAATGGGCCGCAGCGAACCGTGGCCGGAGGCGATGGAGGCACTAACCGGGCAGCGCGAGCTGGACGCCAGCGCGCTGCTTGAGTATTTCGCGCCGTTGCAGGAATGGCTGAACGAGCAAAATGAGGGCAGGCAGTGCGGGTGGTAGTTATTTGATGCTGGTCGCTATTTGATGTAGTAACCGCCGACGCGCCATTTACCGTCTTCGCCCAGCATTGGCGTAATGGTTTCAGTGGCAGATTTCTGCTTGCTAAATTCGCTGTCGAACACAATCACAACGTACTCGCCGGCCGGTGCATTCGGTAGCGAGGTGGTATGCGTGGCTGATTTAAGCGAGCGTCCGACCACGTCGCCAAATGGCTGGCGTGCGTCCTGGGCCACTTTGTTCCACTGCTGCTTATCGACGGTATTCTTGAACAGTGACGATGTGTTGTTCCAACTGGCAGCGTAATCGCCTGCATCCACCTGTGCCAGCCATGATTGGGCAACGCCCACCGCCATCTGCTCGGTTTCACTGGGCTCGGCCAAAGCTTGCAGTGGTAGCAGTAACAGAGACAATATAAAAATTAACCTGGCTTGCATAATGTAAAACTCCTAAGTGGCTTTTCCTGAACTGTTGATTCGTTAGCCTATATTAACTCACGCCTTGTCGGCTAATTCAAAGCCTTCGGTTTCTTCGTGGCGTAAATCTCTCTCATTGTCTTCAGCCCCGTGAGTTAGCCTTTTCAACGGTTTTAGCACAGCGATGAACAACGCGCCAATAATGACCGTGAAAATAAAGATGCCTGAAAACACCGCGTAGGCACCAAACTCTGAAGCCGACTCGCCAAGGATGCCGGCTACTTTATTGCCCAGGCCGGTGGTGGCGAAATAAACTCCCATCATCAATGAGGCGTATTTTACCGGCGCCAGTTTAGTGATGAATGACAGCGCGACCGGTGAAATACAGAGTTCGCCTATGGTGTGAAAAAAGTAGGCCAACACCAGCCAGATCATACTGGACGAGCCTGACCTTTCAAATTCCGCAGCGGCAAACACCATGAATATAAAGCCAAAACCCATGATAATAATGCCCACGGCCATTTTAAATAACGAGGAAGCCTCTTTGCTTTTCAGCTTTCTTTTGGCCCAAATGCTGGCAACTAATGTTGCGAATAAAATGATGAAGCCCGCGTTTAAACTTTGAAACATAACGGTGGGGATTTCCCAGCCAAAAATGACTCTGTCTGTTTTGGACTCTGTGAAGAGGTTCATCAAGCCGCCGGCTTGTTCGAAAGCGCCCCAAAAAATGATGACCATAATGAACGACAGTAACAGCACCAGGAACCGGTCTTTAAAAATCTGTGAATCCAGCTCTGTGTAGATCATCGTTAACAGCGCGATGATGGCTGTCAAAAAGATGAACAATAGACCATAGCCCCAGCCCAACTGATACCAACCCAAAATTGATGCTGCTAACAAAATTCCCGCGAATAGAAGCTGCTTCGGTGCTTTGAATAAATCCGCATACAGTTGGCCATAAGATATGTCGTTTTGATCTGCCGTACTCGGTACAAAATTGCCTACGTGAGTTAAGTATTTTTGACCATATATATAATTAACTAAACCAATCAACATAACAATGCCGGCCAGGCCAAAGCCGGCATGCCAACCCCACTTGGCGACCACCAGTCCCACGAACATCGTTGATAAAAACGCGCCCAGGTTGATGCCGACGTAGAAAATACTAAAGCCTTTATCCCTTCTTATATCCCCTTCGTGATACAGCCCGCCCACCATGGTGGAAACGTTAGGCTTTAACAGTCCTACGCCTAAAATTACCAGTCCCAGCCCGGTATAAAAGGCCCAGATATCGGTAAGAACCAACACGCCATGCCCACAACAGAGGAGAATCGCGCCAACCAGGACGGCCTTTTTCTGGCCAATCAGCTTGTCGGCAATCATACCGCCCGGTATCGACATGACGTACACCAGCATCGTATACCAGCCGTACAACGCCAGCGCTTCTTTACTGGTCCAGCCTAAGCCTGCGCCTCTGGCGTCATCGCCAAGCACGGACGCTGTCATATATAAAACCAGCAATGCGCGCATACCGTAATATGAAAAGCGTTCCCACATTTCGGTTAAAAACAGAATATATAAACCTACGGGTTGCCCCCATAGTTCTTTTTGGTGAGGTAATGCGCGGGCGGTCGTCATAGGATTATTTTTACAATTCCTGAAAAGTGAAAAACAATATAGCTGTCGGGGCTTTCGTGAATTGCTAATTTATGCCGGCGATATTAGCACAGCCAAAAAGCAGCGGGTACGGTTAGTAATAGCGGTTGCCACGGCAGCAAGTTTGACCTTTTACCGTCAGCTCAAAAATCAGGCAATTTAGGCGCTAGCTGCTAGGCTCTAATCAAAGGATTTATTACGGCATTTGTTCATCATGGTATTTCGCAGCTTACGCGACCGCATTTTATTTTTCTTCTCCTTGCTGTTGATCGTCGTACAGCTAATTGCTTTTTTTATCGTGAGCACTGCGAATTTACAGATGACAGAGGAGCAAAATGCCAATGCCCTGGCGATTGGTGAGCGCGTGTTTAAACGTGAACTGGAGCACAATCAGCAGCGCTTGCAGCAAAACGCGCGCATTCTTGCAGCCGACAGCAGCTTCCAGGACGCTATCGCGACCCAAACGGTGCACAATCTGAGTAAGGTGCTGGAAAGTAAGCGCGGCCTGCTGGAGGCCGACTTTATGCTGCTTGGTGGCGTAAACAAAACATTGATTGCAGCAACCCAGGCCTTTGCTGACACACCAACGCCGCGTCTGCTTGCGAGCATGCTGGAGCGTGCCAGCGAAGAGGAGCAGACGGCGGCAGTGGCGATGGTGGGCGAGCAGGCCTACTATGTTGCGGTTACGCCGGTATTGGCGCCTGATCCGATTGCCTGGCTGATTCCTGGGGTGGTCATTGACGACACGTTGGCCGCCAGCCTGTCTCAGGTAACGGGTTTGCAGGTGTCGTTTTTTAAAAAAGCCGCTGCCGGGTACACGTTGCTGGCATCGACCCTGGAGGAGCGCATCGGCGCGCTGCAAGTAGCGCTTGACAGCATGCCGGCAAGTGGCCAGGTCGCCAGCTCGCCGTTATGGGTCGCAGGCTACAACACGGCGGTTGCGACGCTGGGCGGCGAGCAATCACCTATTGTTGTGGTTCTGCAACACTCCAATCACGTTGCCATGGTGGCGTTTGAAAAATTACGCAATACGCTGCTGATTTTGGTTGCGTTTAGTCTGTTCCTGTCGTTGCTTGGCGGTTACTTGATTGCCAACAAAGTCACACGGCCCATCAAGCTATTGGCGAGCTTCGCACGCAAAATTCAAGGCGGCGACTACGGCGACAAAGTGACTATCGAGCAGGTAGATGAAATAGGCGCGCTGGCTGCGTCACTGAACCATATGAGTGACGGCGTTGCCGAACGCGAGCAGGAGATATTGCGGCTTGCCTATGCCGACACGCTCACCGGTCTGCCAAATCGCGCCATGTTCAATGACAGGCTCAATCAGGCCGTGCAATTCGGTATGCGCGCCGGGACACCTTTCACCGTGTTGATGATGGATCTGGACCGTTTCAAATATATTAACGATGTGCTCGGCCACGAGGCCGGCGACAAGGTGTTGCAGGAGGTAGCAAATCGTCTGCAGCAGGTATTACGCGACTCGGACACGGTGGCCCGGCTGGGTGGCGACGAATTCGCGATACTACTCGCCACTGGCAATCCAGAGCGGGTGCAAACAGCGGTGCACCGAATTTTGCACATACTGGAAGAACCCGTCTCGTTAAACAATCAACCGGTGGATATTGGCGGCAGCATTGGTATCGCTACCTTCCCTGAGCACGGCGAGCAGGCAGGGACTTTGCTAAGACATGCCGATATCGCCATGTACGCGGCCAAGCGCACTAACAGTGGCTTCGCTTTCTACGACTCGGAATGTGACGCGCATCAGCAAGAGCACTTGTCGCTGCTTGGTGACCTGCGCCGTGCGGTGGAGTGTGACGAGCTGGAAATCTATTTCCAGCCAAAAGTCACGTTGAACAAATCCGACATTATTGCAGTGGAGACGCTAATGCGATGGCGCCACCCCGAGCGTGGTTTGGTGCCGCCCGACGACTTCATTCCATTTGCCGAACACACCGGCGCAATTCGCTTGATAACCGGCTGGCTGATCGAACACGCCATAGCTCAGTGCGGCCGCTGGTACCAACAGCAAATGCCTATCAAAATATCGCTGAATATTTCGGCAAGGGATTTGCTCAACCCTGAGTTGCCAAATATTATGCAGCATGCATTGGAAAAAAACGCCGTGCCGGCCCATATGGTATGTCTCGAGATTACCGAGAGCGCGTTAATGGAAGACCCGGCAAAAGCGCACAAAACTGTGTCGCTGCTGCATGACATGGGGCTTGAGTTGTCTATTGACGACTACGGCACTGGCTATTCCTCACTGGCTTATGTGAAAAACCTGCCGGTTAACGAGCTCAAAATTGATCGTGAGTTTGTTAAAAACATGGTGGGCAGTAAAGAAGATATCGCCATCGTGCGCTCTACTATTGAGTTGGGCCATAACCTCGGTCTTAAGGTGGTGGCCGAGGGTATAGAAAACGAACGCGAACTGGCCATGTTAAAAGATTTCGGCTGCGACGAGGCGCAAGGTTTTCTTATCAGCGAAGCGCTATGTGCGGAAGATCTGGAAGCATGGCTGCACAAAAACTATAACCGACCCATGCCGGCAGTGTTTGACAGCAACAAGCGGGCTGCTAACGAGTAGAGTGGTGAAGGTGCGCACCACAGTCCTTGTGCAGTACGGTAACACGCGGCACAACCCACCGTAGGGTGCGCCGTGCGCATGCGCAATCTAGCCGGCACTACCCGCCGGTTTGAATATATAGCCGAAATCGAAGGTTGATTTACGATACAAATGCTCGGGAATCTTCGCCTTTATTTTTTCATGCAGCTCCGGCAATTTCGACCAATGCACCCCTTGCTTGTAATGATGCGCCGTATGGTAGCCGAGATTGCCGGTCAGTAAATTGAACCAGCGGCTGGTATTGTTATAGCTCGCCTCGAACGGATCGTCGGTGTCCAGTCCGCTGTGATGATCGTAAGTTACCCAGGCGGTGAATAACAGGCTGAACACCATCGGTACGATAAAAACGAACAGCGCCGGTAACGGTCGCAGAAAAGTCAGCAGCAACACGGCCGCCAGCGTTAGCAGCCCGAAAATCAAAAATGCTCGCTGTGCCTTGTGGTGTTTCTTGCCCACCTGATAACCGCGGTAGTAAGCCGTTGCTGCAACCTTGACGCTATATTCCAGCGCGCCCATATTGCTGCCATCGCGCCGCTGCCAGCGGCTTTCATCTTTGGCTTGATCGAGATAATTATGGTGATGCCCCAGTACGTGGTGCAGCACCCACAGGTTAGTCGTGACGCCGGTGTGCAAGGCATAGCAAAATTCCAGTGCCCGATTCAAAGTCGTAGAGCGAAACGTCATCGTATGCTGGTGATGATGATGCCAGGCGCAGATAATGCCTTTGAATGACAGCGTCAACAGCAGGTAGCCGAACAGCAGCCAGCCGTTGTCAACGGTGAAATAAACAGTAAAGTCGATGGCGGTCAACGTGAGTATAAGCAGCACAGGCAGGCGATCAGCGGGGTATTTGAACATATAGGAAGTCTTTCGAATGCGAGGGAGGTTTCACTATTTAGTTTAGCACGTAAGCATAGCAGGAGCGTATGCGCGGCAGAAAGGATTGCTGATTGCTCGTTTTTTGATCGTAAAAATAACGGAAGCGATCTAACGGTTGCGTTATATTGTGTCGGCCACAGATAAACACTGTGCCGTTGGCGTGCTGGAAACTCTGCGTTACATGGCAGCGATACCAGCCGCGCATGCTAACAAACCGAAACAAACCGTGGATATAGAGCACATAATGCCGCTAGAGCCGTCCGCAAACGCCGTAAAAAGTCTTGAGCAAGAATTGGTCATATTGCTCGCAATGGAAGGCAAAAAGGTTCCTGTACCCGTATTTATCACGGCGGCAATGATCGCCGCGCTGGCATTTCCCTATGTATCGGCGCTGCTGTGGGCACCCTGGCTGGTGCTGGTTGCCGCTATGCTGGTGCTGCGCTGGATTGCACTCAGCCGGCTGCCGGGCATGGAGCATTTAAGCGGACAGCAGCAATTACGCATTGCAGTACTCCTCAGTGGCTTGCACGGCCTGCTGCATGCATCATCACTGTTCTTTATTCCTTATCTTCCCGAATTTGAACGGGCCATTCAGTCGATGCTGTTGGTTGCAATGTGTACTGCCGGTATCGCAACGTCGGCCGGATACAAGCCGGTATTTTTGGCATATATGCTGCCAATCATGGCGCCGCTGTCGGTGCTCTGGGCTTTTAGTCCAGGCGTAGATGCTCCGGGTTGGAAAGAAGCATCGGTAGCGTTATTGATCGCTATGATGGGTGCAGTATTGATCACCCTTGCCAGCGATGCGTACAAACTTTTTCGCGACTCGTTTGATATTCGCCTGCAGCAGGTAGCGCTAAACACCCAGCTGCACGCGGCGCTGGAGGAAGCGGAGGCGGCTAATAATGCAAAAACGCGTTTTCTTGCTTCAGCCAGTCACGACCTGCGCCAACCCATTCAGTCGCTGGCGTTATTTTCGTCGGCATTGTCGATGCGTGAGCTGGACGAGGGCAGTAGAGATATTGCGCAACATATGCACACCGCGGTGCAATCGCTGGCGAAGCAACTGGATGCGCTGCTCGATATTTCAAAGCTTGATGCCGGCGTAGTGCAGGTCAATCGCACGCAGTTCAATCTGAAAGATGTGCTCGGATGCGTTTGCGAGGAGTTTGCAGAAGACGCGCGCCGGCAAGGTCTGCAACTGCAGTTTGAATGTTCACCCAGCGCGTATGTCAACAGCGACCAACTGTTGTTCACGCGCATCATTCGTAACCTGCTTGGCAATGCCATAAAGTATACCGACAGCGGACGGATAAGCGTGCTGGTTACCGGCAAGCCGGGGGTGCATTGTCTGACTGTGGCGGATACCGGGCATGGAATTGCCGCCGAAGAGCAGGCGCGGATTTTCGAAGAATTTTATCAGGTCGACAATCCCCAGCGCGACCGCACTCAAGGATTGGGTTTAGGGCTAGCCATTGTCAAACGGTTAACGGCTTTACTGGAACTCGATTTGCAAATGCAATCTAGCGTCGGCGAAGGCACTACGTTTTCGCTCACCCTGGCCTCGGTACAACCGGTAGGTCGCAAAGCGAACAAAGCAGCGCCCGCACCTGCATCATTCGAAGATTTGCATGTGCTGGTTGTTGATGATGAGGCGGAGGTTGCCATCGGTATGCAAACCTTACTTAACAGCATGGGCTGTACAGTGGCAACGGCAGATTGCACCCGCCGCGCCGTTGCCGCTGCCAAGGCGCAAAAACCCGACATCATACTGGTTGATTTTCGTCTGCGTGGTAAGGATAACGGCATTGCTACGGTGCGCACTATTCGGTTTTTGTATCCCGACATGCCGGCAATTCTTATCAGTGGCGACACCGCGCCTGACCGCTTGCGCGAAGCGGAAGAGGCGCGCATTGAACTGTTGCATAAGCCGGTTGCGGTCGATGTGCTGAAGCAGGCGATCACAAAAGCGTGTGATCTTTGAGGATTGAGGGTTGAAGGTTGAAGGTTGAATAAAGTCAAAGGCGTGGTGGCGGCCGGCCATCCGCTGACAGCCGCTGCGGCCGAAGAAATACTGCGCGATGGCGGCAATGCCTTCGACGCCATCGTTGCCGCGCACTTTGCCGCCTGTGTGGCAGAACCGGTGTTGGCGTCGCTGGCCGGAGGTGGTTACCTGCTGGGTCAACAAACAGGTAAGCAGCCTGTGCTATATGATTTTTTTGCGCACACACCGGGATCGAATCGTACGCCAAGTCCACTCGACTTCCATCCAATCCATGCCGACTTCGGCACCGTGCAGCAAGAGTTCCACGTTGGCCTGGGAGCAGTGGCAGTGCCTGGCTCAGTAAAAGGCATGTTCGCGGTCCAGCGCGACTGCTGTTCGCTACCAATGGCTCGGCTGGTTGAGCCTGCCATACGAGCAGCGACTGTGGGTGTGACGCTTAACCCCTTACAGGCTCTCCTGTTTGATATTGTGCAACCAATTTACGCTGTGACCAGACAAGCTACAGAAAACTACTCGCCCGCTGGCAATACTGATCGACTGGTGCAGGAGGGGGAGCTACTGCTGCAGCCCGATCTGGCTGCCGCGATGGAAGCATTGGGCCGGGAGGGTGACCGATTGTTTTACGAAGGTGAAATGGCGGCAGCTTTGGTCAATGTCTGCCAGCAAGGCGGCGGCTATTTGAGTCATGCAGACTTGCGTCACTATCAAGTCATGCGACGCGAGCCGTTGCAACTGCGCTATCGCGATGCGGTACTGCACACCAATCCGCCGCCGTCTTCTGGCGGTATTTTAATTGCTTTTGCGCTGGCCATATTGGATCAGTTTCCGCTTGATAATATTTGCCACGGCAGCTTTGAACATCTGCAGTTGCTGGCAGTCGTAATGGAGCAAACCAATGCGGCGCGGCTTGACTATTTAGCCGCTCAGGAAAGTGGTATGGCCGGGCAGAAACGCGACGCAACGACACAGCTACTCGATCAGGACTATCTCGACAAATACCGGACGCAGGTTAAAGGGCGAGCGCGTTGCCTGCGTGGCACCAGCCACATTAGCGTGATGGACGCAGAGGGTAACATCGCCGCAATGACGTTCAGCAACGGCGAAGGCTGCGGCCACCTGCTGCCAGGTACCGGCATTATGCTGAATAATATTCTGGGGGAGGAGGACCTGAACCCGAACGGCTTCAACAACTGGCAGCCTAACCAGCGCATGACATCAATGATGGCGCCAACGCTGTTGCAACTCGCGAATGGTAAATCTGTTGCGCTCGGTTCGGGCGGCTCGAATCGCATCAGAACGGCCATACTGCAGGTAGTCGTCAACCTGGTAGATTTTAATATGACACCACAACAGGCGGTGTCTGCCGCGCGCATTCATTTTGAAAACGGTCAGTTGAATATAGAGCCTGGCTTTGCACGCACAACCGTTGCAGCACTGCAACAAGCGTTTCCCGCACACGAGTGTTGGTCAGCTTTGAATCTTTTCTTCGGCGGCGTGCATACCGTGGAGAAAACGGGTAATAAATTTCACGGCGTCGGCGATCCGAGAAGAGGTGGTGTTGGCTTGGTAGTGAAGGGTTAGCCAGGCTCGGATTTATGCGCAAGCGCGTGCGCATTCTGTTCCCAGTTAACGCCGTCAAATGGCGCGACAGTCAGCGATGCAGGCTGGGTATCCAGACAGCGCGCATTAACCGCGTAACCATCCGGATTCGAGCGCGGAATGTAGAATGGTTTGATGCCACATACTTTGCAAAACATATGTTTGGCTATACCGGTATTGAAGGTATAGGTAGTGATACTTTCTTCGCCTTGCGACAGGCTGAAGTTATCCTTCGGAACGATTAAATGCAGGTAACCTGATTTCGCACAGATGGAACAGTTGCACTCGTCTACCTGCAAATTTTCGGGCGCTTCAATTTCGAACTTAATGGCGCCGCAATGGCAGCTTCCAGAATATTTCATGATAGAACCTCTCTGCAACTTACTCGACGGCTGAATTCACCCACTGCTTCAATCGCTGCTCCAGAATATCCAGTGGTAGCGGACCCGCTTCAAGCACGCGATCGTGAAAGCTACGAACATCGAACTCTTCTCCCAGAGTAGCTTCCGCATAGGCGCGCAATTCCTGCAGTTTGAGTTCGCCTATTTTGTAAGCGAGCGCCTGCCCGGGCCAGACGATGTAGCGATCTATCTCAACTTCAATATCGTGTTGCGTTTTCGCACTATTGGCCTTGAAGAAATCAATGGCTTTTTGCCTGCTCCACCCCATGCTGTGCATGCCTGTGTCGACCACCAGCCGTATGGCGCGCCACATCTCATACGTTAGCTGGCCGAATTTGCTGTAGGGGTCAGTGTAAAAACCCATGTCTTCGCCAAGGCTTTCGGAGTACAGCCCCCAGCCCTCGACAAACGCGGTAAAAAACAGCAGTTGCCGCCGCCACAGGTGAAGGTCGGTTTGCTCTTGCGCAAGCGCGATCTGCAAATGGTGGCCAGGCATAGCCTCGTGTACCGTCAACGCCTCCATTTCCCAGCTGGGCCGACTTTTAAGGTCGTAGGTATTAGCGTAGAAAATACCGGGCCGCGCTGCTTCGACAGAACCTGGCATGTAATACGCAGTGGTTTGCGACTTTTCGGCATAGGCTGGAATAGCCTTAACGCCATACGGCAGGCGTGGCAATGTGCCAAATAATTTTGGTAGCTCGGCATCAGCACGCTTGGCGATATCTCTATATGCGACCAGGAGCTGTTCTTTTTCTTTAAAAAAGAATTGCGGGTCAGTGCGCAGGAACTGCGTGAATTCGTCAAATGAGCCGTTAAAACCACTGTTTTTTATCACGCGGCCCATTTCCGCGCGGATGCGTTTGACCTCATCCAGCCCTATTTTGTGAATCTGTTGCGGAGTTGATGACGTGGTCGTCGAGCGCATAGCGCGAAAGCGGTACCAGGCCTCTCCCTCGGGTAAGTCTTCGGCGCCAATAGTGGTGCGGGCGTTGGGCAAATAGTCTTGCTCGAGAAAGTTAAGCAGGCGCTCAAATGCCGGTGCAATCTCTCTTCGATATAACTCGCTGGCATCAGCGCGTAATTTATTCTGATCGTTGGCATCAATGCTGGCCGGAAACTTTCTGAACGCCGTGAGCAACGGGCTTTGTAACGGATCGTCAAATAACTGATTACCGACCTGGCCCGGCACATTACGCAGGGTAATTTTAGGTGGCGTTACGCCCTGCGCCACGCCGCGTTTCATTAACGCTATGGTTTGATCAATAGCTTTTGGCGTGGCATGCAAACGCGCCATGATGGCGTCGTATTCGGCGCGTTTAGTGGCCGGCATAATAGTCATCAGCTGCGCGATATCTTGCTGCACCCCGCCCATTTGATTTAACGGCAGCAATTCCTCGGGGAACTGTAGCGATTCCACATTCCACCCTAACACTTTATATGCCAGGTCATAATCGAGCTTTGCTGCCGGCGTCAGCGATTCACGCTCGATCTTCTGGATCACGGCAAACAGTTTGCGGGTTTCCTGCCTGCGCCTCTCAACTGCCTTTTCGGACCAATCCGTCCAGCGATGATTTTGGCCCGGATAGCCTTCCTGGGTAGCGAGCTCCGGAAACTCCGTCATGTTGTAGTCGTAGAGTACGTCGAGTAATTTGAGCAGGCGCGCGCCTTCGTTGTCGAATCCGCTGTTCGCTGCAACCGACTCAAGTTGGGTGGAAAAATCCGACAATGCCGCTTGTGCACTAAACGGGGTAACCAATACGCACAGCAATAGCGTATAAATCACAGAATACAGCCCGTTTGTGCGCGCGTTGAGAGACGCTGACATGGTGACTTTTCCCGCCGTTGATTACAGTGCAGGTATTGTAAGTGAATTATCGGCGTGCGTTACAGCGTAACGAAATAGCGACACTGCCGAGCCCCTGTGATTCAGTGATCTCCAGTTTTGCGTCACGCGATTCTGCGATGCGCGCTACAATACCGAATCACGTAGTAAGATTGTAAGGATATTAAGTCGATAAATTTTGGCGTGTGGAAATTAAAAAAAAGGCCACCCGAAGGTGACCTTATTGCTTGAAACTACAAGCGGTCTTGCTCAGCGTTTAAGCCCAACTACAAACTACTAGGCTTCCGAAGGCGTGACAAATGCCCGCAGGACATCTACTACGTCACGAAACTGCGCACGCTGGTCTTCCATGTCTAATTCGTAAAAAAGCTGATGTTGTTTACTCAGCCTACATTACAATCCATTCGTTGCAGACAAGGGACCACCCGAAAGTGGCCGCGGTCATTGGATCATTGCGAACAGTGTTACTGATTAAGCCTTGGCAGGTTTAACGAATGCACGCAGAGCTTCAACAACGTCGTTGAATTGAGCGCGCTGCTCTGCCAGGTCGAATGTGTAAGTGAAGCTAAAATTATTCACTTTGACATTAGTGCTGTCTTTCATTTGCTCGCCACGTTTGACGAACTCGTCCCATTTTTTCGGTGCTTCTTCGCGCACGTCGTCGGCACGGTTCTTAACGCTATCAATTAATTTACCAACAACACCAAGACCG
>JBBKXJ010000211.1:0-3957 GCA_037969395.1 Pseudomonadales bacterium | reverse complement strand
GATTCGTGTTTATCCCGAGCTCGGGATAAACACGAATCGTGGCCGGACCTCCGGTTGGCGCAGCGGCATTGGTAGTTGGTAAATCAAATCGTGGCTTGGTCGCCAACGCTTGATCGTCGAGTTCAGCGTTTGTGACCAAGTCGCAGCCATGTCATGTCGTCATGCGCAACCCGGACGAGCGAGAACGACATCGCGACCGCTCGGGGGGAGCTGGCGCATCATAACGCTGGTGGCCGCGAGATTGACTTCGGGGTAGTAAGGGCGGAACAGACCGGCCATAGACGAATCATTGTCGCTAGTGACATACCATTTGCCTGCTCGATTGATGACGGCCGACGCGGTTTATCCAGGGTTTCGCTCGAATGTAATTGTTAGTTCGCCGTTGTTCCAAAAAGTGCTAAAGAATAGAATTTCTTAGACGATAAATTGTCGATAATAAGCAATCATTAAAGGATGCCTGCGAGTAATGTAGAATGGGGACTGGTGTCAATCGCTGATAAAGATTGCTGCAACAAGGATAACCGACATGTCCATAGTGCCGACCTCACCTCTTAACGCAATAGCAATGCTTCTACTCGGCTTAGTCCCCTGCACACAAGCGACCGTACCGATTACAATCGCGGAAAGCGGGCATGAAACCGTACCGGTTTTTGTAGAGGGTATTGGCAGGCGGCAATTTGTCCTCGACACCGGCGCGGAGGGCAGTGCAGTATATGAGGGTTTTAGCAAAGAAGCCGGACTAAAACCGTCCGCTAACAGTGAAACGCTTGCCGGCCAGACGGGCGCCGTGTCTGTTTCAGCGGTGCGCCTGCCCTCGTTCGCTCTTGATGGTTTCACGATAGAGGCGGGGCTTACGGCGGTGGTAATACAGCCGCGTGCCGATGGTGTACTACTCAACGGGATCATCGGCCTTGATGTATTCGGCCAAAAACTCCTCGACTTTAACTTACCGGCGAAATCAGTCGCGTTGCATCCCGGTGCTACTGTGTTAGCAGAAATGCGCGCGATGGAGGCTATCAATGCTAGTCCCACGACAGGCGGGCTGCTCACCGTACCGGTCCGTCTAGGCGGAATCGATGCGGTCGCGGTCATCGATACTGGCGCGCGAAAAACTCGCATCAACTGGAAATTGGGTGAGAAATTAGGTTTGAGTCCAGATGATATAGCCGACGGCGACGTCGTTCTGGGTGCGACGAACAATCCGCTGCGTGCGGGTAGCGCAACCGTGCATACAGTCGAGTTCGGCAAGCGCGTGCTTACCGAAATACCGATACAAGTGATTGACTTGCCGGTCTTCGAGTTGTTTGGTGTTGCCGCTCTACCGGCGGTTATTCTGGGGCTGGACTGGCTCATGAAAACAAGAATGATCGTCGATTTTCCACAACGACACGTGTGGTTTATCGCTGTCGACCACTGATCTATTGGCTGTAAGTATGTGCCGGAGCTAGAAGGTTAAATTCCAACAAAGGTACGTAAACTCTCACAAGGATCAGCTTAAGCCCCTAAACGCACTCTGAAATACAATTATTCTCCCCTACCAGTATTTTAGGGCACTCAGGCAGCTTATTTTGGGGGCTTCTTTCGCCAGCATAAATATTCAACATAACCCTATAGTACTAGCACTTCAGAGTAATTTACTTCTTCAGTAACTCTCTACACACTTGTTTCCAAGGCTGCGTGGCGAAGTTTCTGATTGCACAGCCCAAGTTCTGCTACAGCGCTAACGGTTTGCCTGCAGGGGAGGCTAAGAATGACCAGTAGATCAAAATCTACACACGCGTCTATGATGAAATCAGCAGTAGTAGCGCTGCCTTTTGCTGTCACAAATGCTGGCCTAAATAGATCACAACCCTTTTCGGTTCAGGCATGTTGCTGACTAATCAACTCGAAGTTTTATCAAAAAGTCTTAGCCTTTGTTATTACTTCGTCATCGAATCACGGAGAATATTATGCCAACAATTCCAGAAGACCCCACCCAATCGCCTGATTACGAGAGTCCTGATGGGACCTTGAACGCAGGAGAATCGAACAACAACCAAGGATTCGCCGCGCCGTCGGCAGTGGCCCTGGGCGCTGACGACGCTGACCAAGAAACAGAAGCCATGGCCGCAGCATTTGGGGATGACTTGATGTCTCTTAAAGCTGAAATAGAAACGAAGCTCTCAGCGAGCGCAGCCGCAGTAGGCGAAGGTGCTGCGGTGCAGAGTCTCGATGGCGACAATATTGTCGGCGTCGGGCTCACCGGCATCGACGCGGATGACCTTATTAGCGGTGGTGCCGGGTTACCTGGGCAAGCCGCCCTAGCGGTATTCACGGTCGAACAGGTGGAACATAGCAAGCTGATGACAGAGATTTCCGGCGTTGCCGGTACCCATGCGTTGTCGGAGATGCCAATTTGTCAGATGCCTGTAGGCATCGTCGATGCCCAATCGCACCGCTTTCGAATGCGTCCGGCGCCAGGCGGCGTGTCGGTTGGCCATTTCGACATCACCGCAGGCACACTCGGCTGTCTGGCGGTTGGCAACCAGGCGCCGCGTGATCAGCGCCTGATGGTGTTGAGCAACAACCATGTTCTGGCGAACAGTAACGATGCTCGGCTAGGCGACTGCATTGCTCAGCCGGGTCCGGCCGACGGTGGCAGTTGCCCTGCGGACCAGATTGCGATCCTTGAGCGGTTCGTGCCGATCCGGTTCGGTAGTGGTTTCAACTATGTTGACTGCGCTACTGCTTGGGCGTGGCCAGATCGCGTGCGTCGCGAGCTAATCTATCTCAGTGGTGGTGAGCGGCGATTGTTCCGCGTTGGCGGCAACCCAATAGCACCTTCCGTTGGTATGCTCGTCGGTAAATCCGGACGAACCACTCAACTGCGGCAGGGGCGGATCACCGCCGTCAATGTGACTGTCAACGTTAATTATGGGGCAGGACGCGTGGCGCAGTTTCGCGATCAGGTTGCTATCCGCGGTCTGTCAGGGGATTTCAGTGCTGGCGGTGATTCAGGCTCCCTGATTTGGCAATGGGCTAGCGACTTGCGTCCACTCGGGTTATTATTCGCGGGTGGTGGCGGCACAACGTTTGGTAATAGAATTACCCGAGTACTCAGTGCACTAGACGTTCGCTTGTACACCTAATATCGGGGTTTAACGTGTGCACGGCAACCGCGCAGTGCACACGTCGCTTCAGGAACAGATTATGTCGAACCAAGATGAGCCGGAGTTTCTATCGCCTGATATTGAAGCGCTGTCTGCGCAACCATCTATTGAGGCGCAGCAAGAACCCGGCACTCCAGCGTGCAAGGTTCTCGAGGAAAACCACGACGCGTTGATGGACAGACCTGGCGTGGTAATGGTTGGCGAGACCATGGACGTTATCGGCCGACCGGCCATTATGATTGGCGTCAAGACCACCAAAGACTTGAGCAATTTGCCTAAGGAAATCGACGGCGTGCCGGTTGTCGCCCAGGTGATCGGTGAGATCGATGCACAATAGCCACTGTCTTGCTTAGCGTAGTGAACATGGAGGGCTCTTACAATATTTGACCTCAGCCATGATTGACCGTCTCCTGCATTATGCTCATGTCGTCGCAATTCGAGGCGACAGCTACCGGCTGAAAGACAAGACGCGCGTCGTGAATTACCAAGCCAACCAAATCAGACGAGAGGCGATCAACTCACTACCAGTTGGTCTATTTGTAAGTTGCAGATCACGCGAAAAGTTGGTCGATACGATGTCTGTATACCTCACAAATTGCCTGTCCTCTACAGAGCGGTCGACTCTAACGATGAAAACGTAACCATGAACCCGAAGTACGATGATATCGGTGAAGGATACGATATCACCTGAAAAGCAGAACCGGAAATTCTAGATACTCTGAATTCGTTGCATAATGTTGAGGGCGGCAAAAAATACCTCGACGTTGCTTGTGGTACTGGTAACTACACGACGGCTCTGTCAAAGATT
>JBBKXJ010000210.1:0-4242 GCA_037969395.1 Pseudomonadales bacterium | reverse complement strand
GTACAACTACGGGGTGAGCATAGTGGCAAAATTTATGCCTCTGCTATCTCTGCTATTCGACCCAGTGTTATTCCGACGCAGCAGCTGCAAAGACTAAAAGAACGAAGTATTGGAATCGGTGCTTTAATACGAGATACAGGCCTGGAAAGTTATCGAGAACTGCTCGAGGTGGGCATAGAAAAAAGCCCCGAATATATGCAGACCGACAATCCCCAACCACTGGACCTGGTGTATAGAACGTACCGAATATTTATCGTCGGCAAGCCAGCGTTACTGATAACGGAATTCTTCCCCCTGGACCTGTACCAGTAGTGCGTTGGCGGTTAATACTCGAATACAACGACCAGCCAAATTAACGTCTATCCGAAATAGCAAATGCGAGTTATAGAACCATGGCATATTCCGAAGCTACCTTAAATATGGTTATGGAGGCTGTTGCCGCAGTCACCCGTAAAAATGATGATGCAGCAATTATTTTACCTGAAGATGAATTGTCCCTTGATTCAATTAGTCGCATCTCCCTGATAACCGAGCTTGAAAATAAATTTGATATGGAAATACCGCAAGATCAGATGCAGCCGGAAATATTCACGTCTATGGAGACAATTGCGTTGTTTGTTGAAGGCATTCATCGATGAAGTTGATCGAGATGATTTCATTGATGCAGTCAGATATACAGTTGAAACAGCACTGGTTCCTGAAAAAGGAAAGCTGGTTTGTTCGAAACGTGCGAGTGTACCTGGAACCAGGCACAATTGCGGTAATCGTGTACCGATTTGGACATTGGGTACGACAGTTGAAAATACCCCTCATCAAACAACTGCTGTTAATTGTATATGCACTGGGAAAGACAGCGGTCGTCTGCGCATTCGGAATCTATATTCCATCAGCATTGAAAGTTGGCAGAGGCTTTGCTGTCCACAATTTTTCTGGAATATTCCTTCCGCCAACGACAGCAGGAGACAATTTTATTGTTTTTCAAAACGTCACTGTTGGTCACCTGCGGGGTCAAGGTGGACGTCCTCCAAAAATTGGCAACAACGTTTTTTTAGGTGCTGGCGCCAAAGTGCTGGGCGACTTATGTATTGGTAACAATGTTGTTGTTGGCGCAAACTCTTTGGTTATGAATGATGTGGAGGACAATTGTACTGTAATAGGCGTACCGGCCAGGGTTATCTCGCGCGATACGGATTGGATGGCAGAAAAGTTGGAAGGCAAGGGCGATCACTGGTAACTGTGATTTGTCCAATCGTATCCCAAAAAAGTTCATTGCATAGGTGTATGTAATGTCATCCAAAGTGGATTTTATTGGTATTGGATCAGGCAAGTGTGGGTCCACCTGGCTTTACCATAACCTGGTGATGCATCCGGAAATATGCGACCGAAATTTGAAAGAGCTCAATTACTTCAGTGATCTATACGAAAAGCAACCCATCAGTTGGTATGAATCCCAGTTTGCGGGCTGTGCAACCGACAATAAAAAGGGTGAATTTTCGGTTACTTATATTTCTCACCCAAAGGCAGCCGAGCGGATTTACCAGCATTATCCGCATGTGAAGCTGCTCGCCATCGTGCGTAATCCAGTAAAACGGACCTTCTCCAACTATCTTCACTCCATCCGCAAAGGCGATATTCCTGCTGATCTCGCCTTCGCGGACTACATCAATGATGAGTGCCGGCTCGTGCCAGCACATTTTGCAGAGCATCTGGATCGTTTCTACGCTTACTTCGATCCGCAACAGATTAAGGTCATCGTCACCGAGGAGTTTGCTCGAAACTCCCGGCAAGGCTACCAGGATATTTATCGACATATCGGCGTCAATGACACGGACTTTGTTCCGCCGGGGGCTGAGAAGCGTCGTAACATTGCAAAATCCTATCGGTTTTTATGGGTGGAGAATCTACTGGTACGTAGCTACCGCGGTCTCAGCAAAGGCGGCTACACCAAACTGGTTAAACGCATTACCGAATCGGGAATCGCCGATCGCATCAGGGCGCTCAATCGGGACCAGCGTCAAGTTCCCAGCATTGACAAGGAGAGTGAGCAGCGACTGTTGGCCTATTATCGTCCCTACAATCAGCAGCTGGAGGACCTGTTGGGGAAAGACCTTTCAATCTGGAATGAGTTACGTAACTGACGGAAATTAGAGTTATTTCGCTCTCATTCCCAAGGATAAAATCTGGACTAAATTGACCTCTCCTGTGTCGCTGACTTTTCTGCTGGGCGCGCCTCGTTCCGGCACGACCCTATTGGAGCGTATGCTCGCGTGCCACTCCCTGATTAAAGGTGGGCCCGAGCCGCATTTGCTCACACCACTTGCCTACCTGGGATATTGGGGGCGGGTGGATAAAGCGCCTTACGATCATATTGTGGCGTCAGCCGGGCAAAAGGCCTTTATTGAAGCGCTTCCACATAAGGAGCAGGATTACTGGAAAGCTTGCAGGCGCTACTGCGACTCGCTCTACGCTGCCTATATGACGCAGGGCGCTGAGACTATTTGTGTGGATAAGACTCCCGAGTACACTACAATTTGGCCATTCCTGAGCAAAGTGTATCCTGATGCAAGGTATATCGTGCTGACGCGTCATCCCGCTGCGATATTATCTTCTTTCGCCAATTCATTTTTTGATGGCGATTTCGATATCGCGCAACAACATGATCCCATCCTGGAACGCTATGTTCCGGCACTGGCCGGCTTTCTTCGTCAAACCGACGTTCCCTTTTTTCACTTAAGCTACGAAGATCTGGTTTGCGACCCGGAGCAGTGGTTAAGGAAAATTTGCGCATTTCTGGAAATACCTTACGAGCCAGGCATGGTTGACTACGGTAGCAAACATAACCGTCATGCGGCCGGGATGGGTCTCGGAGACCCGATTGGCGTAAGCCAGCACTCGCGTCCGACAGACTCCAATATCTATAAATCGTTTTTCGAGTATGCCGGCAATGCACACAAGTCAGGCGTGTTGCGTAAATCGCTTGCTCGTTTAGATCCGGCTGATCTCGCCACCATTGGCTACCCTGAGGTTTCCTTTTGGGACTCAATCGATAAGGCTGAGCGCGGGACTGGAGCAGCACCGCGAAAAACCAGACTCACCCGCTACCGTCTGCGGAGAAAACTTATCGTTAAACTACGTCGTTTAACCCAGCGCAATTCTCGGGTGCGCGCCGGGATTGGCTGGCTGCGGATGGTTTGTGACGTACTGTTGCGGGAATATTGACGCGTGGAAATGAAGTCCTGTTATTCGCTAGCTTGATCCTGTTCGCACACAATGAATGTCGTGTCCTTCCGGCAAGCATGCCTGACATCTATCTTTTTCTAGCCTTTAATGTCCTCCCATACGATTTATACCAAACCCGGGAGGAAGGCCATGATTCAAGCTCAAGCAGCTTTGTCACCCACGCAGGCCACGATGACGCTTGATCTCGTTTGCATTAACTTCCAGCAATGGCGTATTCATCGAGTTAAAAGGGGTAAGATACCCGCCGAACTGATGGCGCAGGCCTACGCGCTGGTCGGTCACTATCCGGTGACTCAAATCGCCAAAAGGCTGGGCTTGTGTTGTTCTCGATTTAGAGCCCAGTGTATCGAACGAGGGCTGACTCAACGCCCATCCAGGAAGACGGCGAGCAAGCAGCCTAAGGCGGTTAAGCAACCCAGGTCTCAGGTGACATTTGTTGAAGTCAACACCGCGTCGACGCCATCCGCGCTAGCGTTGAGCGATGGGCCTATCCGGATGACCTTGCATCGAACCGATGGGGTTAGCCTGGAGATTGCGCTGTCTCAGACAGGCGCCGCTGCTGAACTGATGGCGCAGTTCATCAGGGAGTAATGCCATGATGCAACTGACACCCCAGTCCCGAGTTTTTGTCGCGGTAGAGCCTGCCGATTTTCGCCGCGGCATTGATGGCCTCGCCCAAGCCTGTCGTCAACAGCTCGATGGCGACCCGTTTTCAGGGGCCATTTTCGTGTTTCGCAACAAAGCCAGAACCAGCATCAAGCTGCTCACGTATGACGGTCAAGGGTTCTGGCTATGTTTAAAGCGATTATCAAAAGGCAAGCTGCATTGGTGGCCGGCCTCCTCGGCCGATGCGACGGTTACGCTGTCACCGCGGTCTCTTCAAGTGCTGCTGTGGAACGGTCACCCCGAGCAGGCGCAGATGGCGGCCGATTGGAAGCGGGTGGCCTGACCGGTGGCGATCTGCCGTGTTCCTTCGGGTAGCGCCAGGGGAGCCAGTTCTCT
>JBBKXJ010000209.1:0-11708 GCA_037969395.1 Pseudomonadales bacterium | reverse complement strand
AATTGAACCACAAAGGCTGGAAACCCATCGCTGGTGTTATCGGCACCACACTCATGCTAAGCACCATTGGCGTGGTGGCGCAGGAAAAATCTGACCATCCGGGTACTGACGGTGCAAATCTTCGTTATAAGGGCGCACCAGTACCAATGGAAAAAGTTAAACGTGTAATCAGTCCCGGCGCGCCGGACATGACCGAACCAGAATTCGAACGCGCGACGAAAATCTTCTTTGAACGTTGTGCAGGCTGTCACGGCGTGCTGCGAAAAGGCGCTACCGGCAAACCCTTGACCACCGATATTACCCAGGAACGCGGCACCGAATATCTAAAAATCCTGATCAATATGGGGACTCCCTCAGGTATGCCCAATTGGGGCACTTCGGGTGATATGAGCGAGGAAGATATCGATATTATGGCGCGCTTTCTGCAGCACGAGCCGCCCATGCCTCCGGAATGGGGCATGAAAGAAATGACGGACAGTTGGAAGGTTCTCATACCAGCCGACAAGCGGCCGAAGAAAAAGCTAAACGACTATAATATCGACAATATATTCGCGGTAACCCTGCGCGACAGCGGTGAGATCGCCTTGATCGACGGCGATAGCAAGAAGATTATCAAGATTATTGAAACCGGCTATGCGGTGCATATTTCCCGGCCATCACACTCCGGGCGCTATCTGTATACCATCGGCCGCGATGCCAGAATCGACATGACAGACCTGTATATGGATCCGCCACAGAAAGTGGCAACTATCAAGATTGGTCTTGAAGCTCGCTCGGTGGAAACCTCCAAATACAAGGGCTATGAAGATAAGATCGCTATTGCCGGTGCCTACTGGCCGCCGCAATATGTGTTGATGGACGGCGATACGCTGGAACCGAAAAAAATTATGTCGACTCGCGGCATGACCGTGGATACACAGGAGTACCACCCCGAACCGCGGGTCGCGGCGATTGTCGCCTCGCACGAGCATCCGGAGTTTATCGTTAACGTCAAGGAAACCGGCAAGATATTGCTGGTCGACTACAGCAACCTGGATGCGCTAAACGTCACTACCCTGGACGCAGCGCGCTTTCTGCACGATGGCGGCTGGGATGCTTCCCACCGATACTTTATGACGGCGGCGAACAACTCCGATAAAATCGCGGTGGTCGACTCCAAAGACCAGGAGATCGAAGCCTTGATTGACGTCACCAAGACGCCACACCCCGGCCGCGGAGCGAATTTTGTTGACCCGGAATTTGGACCGGTGTGGGCGACCAGCGCGCTCGGCAACGAGAATGTCACGCTGATCGGCACCGACCCCAAAAAGCATAAGAAGCAAGCATGGAAAGTGGTGCGCACGCTTAAAGGTCAGGGCGGTGGTTCACTGTTTGTGAAAACGCATCCGAAGTCGAAAAATCTGTGGGCGGATACAACGCTGCACCCGGACCCGAAGGTTAGCCAGTCGGTTGCCGTCTACGACATCGACAATCTGGATGCGGGTTTTGAAGTGCTGCCGATTGCTGAATGGGCTGACGTAGGGGAAGGCCCGGCGCGGGTAGTTCAGCCCGAGTATAACAAAGCCGGCGACGAAGTCTGGTTCTCGGTATGGAACGGCATGGACCAAACCTCGGCGATAGTGGTAGTGGACGACAAAACAAGGAAGCTGAAAAAGGTGATCAAGGACAAACGTCTGGTTACGCCTACCGGCAAGTTCAATGTTCACAACACCAGGGCGGATGTTTACTGAAGTCAATTGCAAGGAGCAAGGGCTGTAACCCTTGCTCCTCGGCATTCTTACACACTTCGTATTGCGACAGTCGTTTTATACCCGAAGATCCTATGGTCGAACTAACATCCTCTATATTGGGCTGTGCTTCGAATGCGGGATTGCGATGTTCAAACGTCAGTCAGGCTTGTCATACTTGAATTTCATATAGGTAATTCCTGGCGTCATCACCAAACGCCAGGCCAATTCCACGTCGTCGGAAAACTCCTCGTCGTAGCGACTGATTGTGCCGATTAAACACTCAAGCCATTTGTCGTAAAATTCGGGTCGTATATTTAAGTGCTCGCGATTGTGTCGCTCGGCGATAACATACATATAGTCGTCTACGTGGCCGCTGGCGTAGAAAGCAAACAGATTGTAGAACGATTTTTTCAGCATACTTTGCTGAGTATTCATGTCGGTGTTGACGAACTTTTTCGCTACCTCATCATCACTGAGAAAGCGATCATAGAAGGCTTCGAAAAAAGGTTTGTCATCTATTTCTTTACTTAAGATGCGCTTGTGGCTGCCATCAAAGATATCTTCAAAATTCATATTATTGAACTAGCGGTGCCTCGCTACCTCCGTTGCTGTATTACTGATGTTGACGCGACCGGCCCGGACGTGCAAGAAATGATCTGTTGCATTGCAATGTAAACTCGGCAGCTGAGAATAAGCTATCACCGAACCGCGGCACTTGATTTAGATCAAACCTGGCAGCATTTCGTATTGATCAGAATATAATGACCGAGGAGAATCGAATAGTACACACAGTGGCTTCCACTTGCCGATATCGTCTGCCTGCTGGTCTTTTAAAGATGCGCGCAATATCCCCCTATGTATACTGACGTATCAAACTTTTCCGAGTAAGGCTGATGCGATTGACGAGCTTCACAGATTATTCCATCCGCGTCCTTATTTACCTTGCGGTTAGTCACGACGAACAACCGACAATTCGTGAAATTGCCGAGCGCTTCGATGTATCAAGAAATCATTTGATGAAAGTAGTGCACGAACTCAGCAAACGAGGGTATCTAACCGCGCTGCGAGGTAAACACGGCGGGCTGCGGTTGAACATAGCGCCGGTGGATATCAACATCGGCAAACTGATTAGCGAACTGGAGAATGACCTCGCGCTGACAGAATGCCTGGGCAACAATAACCAGTGTATTCTCACACCAGCCTGTGAACTTAAAACTATTCTCGCCGAGGCGCTGCAGAGCTTCTTCGCCACATTGGACGAGTACACGCTGGAAGATATTTTACGTGGGACCAGGCGAACCGAACTGGTAGATATTATCAATATCGAGCGAGATTGAGGGCAGACCTTGCGGCTGACAAGCTGGTCGTAAAATTATATGATGCAACTTAAATACATCTTATTTAGCGGTCAACTTTATCATGTCCTTCAATACGCCGATTGACGTGCCATCCGAGCCTGAAGCTTACGCAAAAAGCACTCCCGGGCGCGGCTATGTCGTCGTGATTTATGGTCTTTATGTTGGCAGCATAATGGCGGGTGTCACCGCCCCCATGGGGGCGCTCATCGCTCACTTGCGACTGGGTCGCGGTGCTGACTGGCTGGATACACACCTGCGCTTTCAAATTCGCACATTTTGGTTGGGTATCTTTGCTGCAACGGTCGCGTTGCTGTTGTGGCACGCCGCCGGTCAGTTGGCAATCGAGCCGCTTTATGCGTGGTCATTCGGGTATCTGTTTTTTACCGTGGCTATCGTCTGGCTGATGGCACGTTGCGCTGTCGGCATCCATCGGCTGACCTCAAATCGCGCAATTGACGCGCCCAAAAGCTGGCTGTTCGGTGTGAGTAAACGACGGTGACGGCCGCGGAGGAGGAGGAGGAGGACGACTGGGGCCCACTGTCTTCGCTGCCGGGCAATCCGTTGATGTGGGTATTGATCCTCAGCGAGATGCTGGTTTTTTCGGCTTTTTTCGTGCTTTTCGCCTGGCAGCGGGCCGCCGAGCCGGTGTTATTCGATCAGTCACAGCAGCTACTCGATCCGGTGATCGGCGGCCTGAACACCATGGTGCTGCTCACCAGTGGTCTATTTGCAGCGCTGGCAATACAGGCAATAGCCGCAAACAAGCGGCGTCTCTGCCGCCAATGGCTGGGCCTAACCATGCTGCTGGGGGCGATTTTTTGTGTTATCAAAGTGCTGGAATACGCCGCCAAACTGGGTGCCGGGCTCACCCCCGAAACTAATACTTTTTTCACCTTTTATTATCTGTTGACTGCGTTTCATTTCGCCCATGTGTTGTTCGGCCTGGGACTGCTGGCGCTGGCTTGCTGGCACACCTCGCGCGTCAATGTCGAAACCGTCACCGCGTTTTGGCATATGGTTGACCTCATTTGGGTCCTGCTTTATCCATTGCTCTATTTGCTGAGGTAATTATGGAGCAGAAACTTCCCGGCACAAAACGTTTGTTATGCACGTGGATAATACTGATGCTGCTCACGATAATCTCTATGTGGTCGGCACAGTTGGGTCATGTCTCCCGCGGCGTGTCTCTGCCACTGTGGGGAATCGCTATCGTACTCGCCAGCGCCGGATTCAAGGTGCAGCAAATACTGATGGTTTATCTCAATTTGCGCGTCTCCAGCGGCGGCTGGATAGGCAGCTTTATTTGCTTACTGGTGGCCACGCTGCTGCTGGTGTTTTTTGGATACGTGGCGGCGCCGCTAAATTGAATCTGTCAGGCAGAATCATCAGGAAAATCAGGATCGGTCGGCGGCGTATTGGGCTCGTTGCGCGCCCAGCGCTCCAGTGCTTTGCCGGCGCGTAACAGCAGCCAGACCAACAGCGGTGCCACCAATAACAAGCCCACCCCCCAATCGAAACGGTTGATTGCCAGCGCAAACGGTGTCACTGCCAGAATGCAGAGAGCCACACCGCTTACCAAAGCAACTGCCTGGCGCAATTTACTCATAGGCTTGCCAGCAATCCCATCATGTGGCGACTATATGCCTATATATGCCGGGCAACGCCTGTGAGAGATGCTCCGGTTTATGCACCATGGCGTAGCTGCCGCGGCCGAACACGTGCGCTATATAGTCCTGCGCATCCTGGTCGATGGTCACGCCATAGACTTTTAACTCCTGCTGCCTGGCATCGAGAATGGCTCGGCGGGTGTCTTCTATCGCGTAGCGCCCTTCGTAGTAGTCGTTGTCGCTGGGCTTGCCGTCACTGAGCACCAGTAATAGCCGGTGCCGGTTGGGGCGCTTGGAGAGTTCAAAAGCGGCATGGCGAATAGCCGGCCCCATGCGCGTGTAGTGGCCGGGTTTAAGCGCGGCGATGCGGCGTTCAATGGTTTCACTCATATCTTCGTCAAAATTCTTAACGGTGTTTACCCACACCCGTTGCCGCAGTTGAGAGGTAAAGCTTTGAATACTGTAATCGTCGCCCACGCTGGCCAGGCCGTGCGCCAACACCAGCAATGCCTCTTTCTCAATATCAATGACGCGGCGGTCGGCTACCCAGGCCTCGGTTGACAGCGATACGTCGATCAAAATAGAAATCGCCAGATCGCGTGCCTGCGGCCGCGTGCTCATATACAAGCCGGCGCTGCTGTCTCCCGTGGCGGAGAAGTCGCAATGGGCGCGCACCACCGCATCCATATCCAGCTCGTTGCCATCGACCTGACCGCGCAGCCATTCACGGCGTGGACGCAGCGCTTCAAACTGGCGCCGCACGCGACGGATGCGGCGGCGCGTTGGCTCATCAATGGCAGCGTGGTCGCCTTCCTGTTCGTGAATGCCGGTCAGCACGCGGCAATGATTCGGCTGATAGGCCTTCTTACGGTAGTTCCACTCGGGATAGACGTAGACACCGCTAAGCTGCCCGCCCTCGGCAGCAGCCGGCGACAGATCCAGGTCCATCTTCAGCTGTTGTTCGGCGCGCTGCTTACTCTTGCTAAGGGTAATCTCGTCCATGCTCTCGGCATTGCGTTTGGCGTTTTTGTCTTCGTCGTCGTCGGTGGCGCGGTTGACGTTGACCATTTCAGCGGCTGACAAGATTTTCTCGAAGCGGTTGAACACCAGCGAATCGTCGCGCTCGGGCTGGTCCTGATTGCGGCGTTCGGCCTTGCGTTTGCCCTCGGTTTTCTCGCTGGCGGGTGGCGATGGCTCGTCCGGCTCATCGTCTTCGCTATTGTCACCGCTGAAGGTTGCATGCTGATTGAGGTTGCCCCATAGCGGAACAGGTAGGGGCTGCTGATAGTTTTTCGGTGCGCGGAACTCGCGTAAATTATTTGCGGGGTCCAGCACCGCGCCGTGATAACGCTCGGCCTCTTCGGACAGGGCTAATGTCGAACCCAGCAAGCGGCAGATCACTGCTTCCACTGCCGCTTCAGTGGGGGGCAATGTGCGGGTGGGCCGCATGGCCAGTATTTCCCGTTGTAATCGATCATGCCGAACCTGCAGCCCGGGAAATTCGACCAGTGCAGCCCGGCTGGCCGCGGTGGCCTGGCGCAGGCTATTAATATCGCGCCGCAAAGGATCCTTGTACTCCCTGGCGGGCGTCATCGCTGCCAGCAGCGCCGCCAGCCAGAAATACAAATCGCGATTCAGCCGGGGGTCTTTAAACAGCGCAATGCGCGGCGGCAGCAGCAGATTTTCTTCGTCGAGGCGTGACAGGTCCAACCGCTCTTCGTCAAAACCGAGGCGCTGCCGTAAATTAGGCCGATGGGAAGAACTGCGCGCGGCAATAGAGGCTACGGCTACCCCGGCCGGGCCACCGGCGGCGCGAAAAAAGACCGCCAGCGGAGCGGCGATACTTTCCAGGCTCACGGCCGCCTCGACGTGGTCGGGATAGCTGCTGCTGTACGCTGAGGCCCAGCGGTGCCACAACCGACCAACACGCTCTTCAAATTCAAGCCATTCCAGCATGTTCTTTTGCAGCCTTTATTGTTCGCCAAAGGTGGCACGCACGGCTTCCATCAGCCCTTCCTGCACGTCGGCGTCATCGCTTAACGGCTCTACCAGGGTAGCTTGTGCGGCCTGTGCTGTCGGCATGCCATTGGCGATAAGAGTAGCGCAATAAATCAGCAGGCGGGTAGACACGCCCTCTTCCAGATCCTGTCCTTTCATGGCGCGCAGGCGCGCCGCGAGGTTTATAAGGACTGCGCACTGCTCGGCGGCCAGGCCGCTCTCTCTGGCAACGATGTCTTTCTCAAGATCGGGAGGTGGAAAATCAAAGCTTTTAGCGACAAACCGCTGCCGGGTGCTGGGCTTAAGCGACTTGAGGATATGCTGGTAACCGGGGTTGTATGAAACCACCAGCATAAAATTGGCGGGCGCCTCCAGCAGCTCGCCGGTGCGTTCCAGCGGCAGCAGCCGACGGTCATCGGTTAGCGGATGCAGCACCACGGTGACATCCTTGCGCGCCTCTACCACTTCGTCGAGGTAACAGATGCCGCCTTCGCGTACCGCTTGCGTCAGAGGTCCATCGACCCAGCGGGTTTCACCGCCCTGCAATAAATATCTGCCGGTGAGATCTGCCGCTGTGAGGTCATCGTGGCATGACACGGTAAACAGCGGCCGGCCCAGTTTCGCGGCCATATGACTGACGAACCGAGTTTTGCCGCAGCCGGTGGGTCCTTTAAGCAATAACGGCAGGCGCTGTTTGAAGGCTTGCTCAAACAGCTCACATTCGTTGCCGACGGGTTCGTAAAACGGGACCTCTTGCTCTGTGGGTAGGTGGTCTGTTGATTCTTTATTGATGGCCGCGGTGGTCATTTCGGTCTCTCCTGCTACGCGCGTTGGCAGGAGAGACCGAGCACTACAACTATGCGGTCGCCCCGGCCAGCTGATTTTTTGAGGTGGCCGAAGCCTGCTCTTTCACCGGTCCAAATATGGCGATGAAGTATACGACAGCCGCTATGGCGACCACAATTCCGGCGCAAAGCCGCATCACATAAAACAACTGCAGCTGATCCTGCACTTCCATGTAGTTCATGCCCATTACGCGCTGTAGATGAGTTTGCACCACGCCCGCAAAAGTCAGGGTAAAGGTCATAAAACACATGGCCGATGTCATCAGCCAGAAGCTCCACATATTGATAATCTGGTTGTAGGGCTGCACCCGCCGCAGATGCGGCATGGCATAGGTTATCACCGCCAGCACCATCATCACGTAGGCACCGAAGAAAGCCAAATGGCCATGCGCCGCAGTCACTTGGGTGCCGTGGCTGTAATAATTGACAAACGACAGCGTGTGCATAAAGCCCCAAACACCGGCGCCGAAGAAAGCCAGTGTGGCGCTACCCATAGTCCATAACATGGCGGCTTTATTCGGGTGTTTCCGTTGGCCTTTCCAAAACATAAAGAAAGCAAACATCACCATGGCGAAAAAGGGCACCACTTCCAGGGTCGAGAAAATGCTCGCCAGCGGTTGCCAGTAGCCCGGCGCGCCAATCCAGTAGTAGTGGTGGCCAGTTCCCAGCAAGCCGGAAAACAATGCCAGGCCGATGATGACATACAGCCATTTCTCAACGATCTCGCGGTCTACCCCGGTTAACTTGATCAACAGGTAAGCCAGCAGCGATGCCATGATAAGCTCCCATACGCCCTCTACCCACAGGTGCACGACCCACCACCAGTACAGTTTGTCTACCGCGAGATTGCTTGGGTTAAAAAAGGCAAACAGCCAGAATACGGCGGCGAGCCACAGGCCGAGCATTAACACCAGATTGATAGCGGTTCTGCGGCCTTTCCACAGGGTCATGCTGGTGTTGTAGAGAAACATTAGAAACGACACGGTAATCAGAATTTTGGCCCACAGGGGCTGTTCCAGAAACTCCCTGCCCTCGTGAATGCCCAGTTGATAACTGAGCAGTGAGCCGGCACCTGCAACTACAAAAATCCCCAGCTGCACGTAGGCGATCATGGGACTGTGGATTTCCGCTTCTGCCTCTTCCGGCATCAGGTAGTAGGTACAGCCCATAAAACCCAGCAGCAGCCAAACGACCAGCAGATTGGTGTGGCTCATGCGGATAATATGAAACGGCATCGCCTCCGCCAAAAACTCGGGCATGACGTATACCGTTGCTGCCATGATGCCAAATACTACTTGCAGGGCAAACAGCGCCATGGCAACCACAAAGAACCAGTAGGCTATCCGTTGTGTTTCATATTTCATTGTTAGAATCCCCGTACAGAAAAGTTGATGTATGCGCAGCAGCTAACGCTATCCCGCTGGTGTCGGCGGCCAATTTTGGGTGTCAATGGAATCGGTCCACTTTAGAAAAGACACCAATGCATCCAGCTCTTCTTCGCTGAGATCGAATTTTGGCATGACACGTCGGCCCGGAACGTTCAATGGTTGCGCACGAATCCAGCCCTTAAGACCGGCACGCGCAGTGTCTGCGTTGTCGCGCCCTCCGTAGCGAGTCCATACATTGCCCAGTTCGGGCGCAAAGTAGGCACCTTCACCCAATATGCTGTGGCAATTAATACAGCTGTTCTTCTCCCAAATGTGCTTGCCGTGCTTGACCTGCTCGGTGAGGCCTTCGCTATCGGTCGAGACGTTAACCATATACCAGTGAGTATGCGCAGTTAGCGCCGCGAACAGGATAAAGAAGAACAGCGAGCCGCCGTAAAAGATATTACGCGCCGCCGACCTGGTAAGCACTTCGGCCATTGGGTTTCTCCCCGATTGTCAGTTAGTTTTTTGGGAATGCTTTCGTTTCTGATGGCAAAAACCATAACATGCATATGCTATGCATTAAAACAATGTGCGACAAGCACAGACTAATGGATTGTTGATCGTGATCAAGTTTAGCGCTAATTTAATTAATAAAAACGGGCCATCGCGCCAGGCATGCGCAATAAAATCGAATTTGAAAGCAAGACCCGGATAGCCGAAATCAACCTGGAAACGCATACTATTGGCTTTAGTATGAAACAATACAAAGCCATGAATAAAATCGGTTCAACCTCATCATCCCCCTACGTTAACGACGAACGTTGGCAGGCCGTAATTAACCGTGACGCCTGCTTCGATCAGCAGTTCGTTTTCGCAGTAAAAACCACCGGCATTTATTGCCGGCCGTCATGCCCGGCACGGCGACCGAAGCATGAGAACACCATCTTTTTCGACGCGCCGACGGCTGCCGAACAGGCCGGCTTTCGCGCCTGTATGCGCTGTTACCCAAACTCTCAGAGTTCTGCTGAACGGCATTTGAGCGCTGTCAGCAAGGCGTGCAGAATTATGGAGTCGACTGACGCGCCGCCGTCGCTGGGCGAGCTGGCGGCTGCGGTTGACCTGAGCCCGTCACACTTCCACCGCCAGTTCAAACTGTTGACCGGCGTGACGCCCAGACAGTACGCTGCGGGTCAACGCGTGCATCGCCTGCAGGACATACTCAATGCCAACCAGCCAGTAACCGACGCGATCTACGCAGCAGGTTACGGCTCCGGTAGTCGAGTATACGAATACGCCGCGGATACGCTTGGCATGACCCCTTCGACCTATCGTGCGGGCGGCAAAGACCAATCCATTCGCTTTACGATCACCGCCACAACGCTGGGCTTATTGCTGGTCGCCGCGACCAACAAGGGCGTTTGCTGCATCGAGTTTGGCGAATCGCGCAAGGCACTTAAGCAGAGTTTGCAGGGGCGCTTTCGCGCGGCAGCGTTAACTGAAGATAAAGCCGACCTGCAATGCTCGGTAGCCGCAATTATCACGTTTATTGACACGCCTAGCGGCGGGCTGAAATTACCTTTGGATATTCAGGGAACCGCCTTCCAGCACCGCGTTTGGAAGGCACTGCAGCAAATACCTGCCGGTGCAACGGCAAGCTATAAGGAGCTTGCGGCTGCAATCGGCAAACCCACTGCGCAACGTGCAGTAGCGCAGGCCTGCGGTGCGAATAAGCTGGCGTTGGCGATACCTTGTCATCGGGTGGTGCGTGCCAATGGCGAACTGGGGGGGTATCGCTGGGGCGTGAACAGGAAGCAGCGACTATTGGAACGCGAAAAAACGCCACTGTAGACACAACTTCTGGCAACAGAAGCAATGGCTCAGCAAGGAATTAACATGCCAAGATTGAAAGGCAAAGTAGCATTGGTCACCGGCGCTGCCCGAGGCATTGGTGAAGCCATTGCACGCGCCTTTATTGCAGAAGGTGCGACGGTGCTGTTAACCGATATTGAAGCCGCTGCCGGCGCGGCAACGGCTGTTCGTCTGGGCGCAAAGTTTCAGCATCTCGATGTACGCGACGAAGACCAATGGCGGCATGTGATTGCGTCACTGCAGCGGCTGGACGTGCTGGTTAACAATGCTGGTATAACGGGCTTTGAATCAGGAGCTGTTAAGCATGACCCGGAGCATACTTCGCTGGCTGACTGGCATGCGGTACATCGAACGAATCTGGATGGCGTATTTCTTGGCTGCAAGCACGCCATCAAAGCGATGCGAAAAAACGGGTCAGGCTCCATTATCAATATCTCGTCTCGATCGGGGCTGGTAGGAATCCCGGGGGCGTGCGCTTACGCTTCCTCAAAAGCAGCAGTGCGCAACCATTCAAAAACAGTCGCGCTGTACTGTGCCGAACAAGGGCTTAACATTCGCTGCAATTCGATTCACCCCGCCGCGATTTTTACACCTATGTGGGAACCGATACTCGGCACCGGGCCGGCCAGAGAAAAACGCAAAGCGGAGTTTTTAAAAGACACGCCAATGCAGCGTTTCGGTGAACCTGCAGAAGTCGCTGCCGTGGCGGTTTTGTTAGCTTCAGACGAAGTAACGTATATGACGGGAACGGAGCTGAATATTGATGGCGGCATGCTGGCGGGCTCGGTCGCCTCACCAGCGTCATCTTGAGAGCTAGTGTGGTGTAACGAATAAAGCGTTCATATAGCGAGTCGCCAAGGGGTCAGCCGTAAGGCGCATTTCCGAAGGCATATTGGGCATATGTCAAGGGAATGCAACGCAGCGGATGGCC
>JBBKXJ010000208.1:0-10095 GCA_037969395.1 Pseudomonadales bacterium | reverse complement strand
GGGCAGCACCGGGTAAGCAACCCCTATCCGGCTGCTGTACTTAGACGAATGAGTTCAGACAACGGTGGAATGCCTCCCGTCCCGGACAGACGATCCAGCAGATAATGCCATAGGGAAATCCCTTGCTTTCGACACGTTTTTTTCAGGCTCGCAGGGACACCGAGCAGCATTGAACCTGTAATGTGGTGTTTTTACGACGTACGGCGTCTTCGAAATATTGTTACGAGATCGCCATTTTACGAACAAAGGCTAAGTTAACGAAAAGTAACAGTTAAAGGTAATCACATTTCGAAATTGTCAAGGCCGGATCCGTTAACAGGGTAGAATTTCTGGCTATTCTACGACCTTTTTGATCAACCGTTAATCTGGTTTGAATTTACAGAATAAATATTTTTTGTGATATTCCTCACACCGCAATCAAGCGGTCTCACTTACAGGAGTAATCACATGGAACCGCAATCAGCGTCTTCCCAACATAAAACTTTCAACAGCCGACTTCGCGAGCGCGGGCAAGGCATGACCGAATACATCATCATTGTTGGTGTTATCGCTATTGCGGCGATTAGCGTTTTTGGATTGTTCGGCGATACAGTCGAAAACCAAATAGCAGGTATGGCCCAGGAATTAGGTGGTGGCGACGGTACTGGCGCACGAACCGCTGCCGGCACTTCTAGCGATGCTGCGGCTGCCGATGCTGTAGTAACGAACAATCTGAACAACTACACCGGCAATAACTAGGACCAACGCCAACAAGACAACGGATTGTTTTTTAACCAACGACCGGAAAGGGATTTCCCATGATGCCAACCACACCTACCCACTTATCAACCGCAGAGAAAGGCCAGGCTCTACCCCTAGGTCTTGCGTTTATCGCAGCGGCTACTTTGCTGATGCTGGTGGTATTCAACACCGGCCAAATCGCTTCCGAGAAGACCCAGGTAGCGAATGCTGCAGACGCGGCGGTGTACAGCGGGTTGGTTTGGCAGGCGCGGTCGTTAAATTTTCAGGCTTACACCAACCGCGCGATGGTCGCCAATCAGGTCTCCATCGCGCAAATGGTCAGCCTGGGTTCATGGACCAACTACGGGCGCATCAGCGCTCGCAATCTGGATACCGCGATTGGCTGGGTACCAGTCATCGCACCCTTCACTGAAGCGCTGCTGCAAGGTATGGAGGTCATCGAAAGCGTGGTGCAAGTCGTTGCCGAAGTTGCCATTCCGATCATTGACGGCACTAATTCCGTACTCAGCGTTGCCCAGGAAGCGGTTTACAACGCCAGTTATATCGCCACACCGGAGGTGGTAAGCGCCGTTGTTAAGGCCAATGATTCACGCTACAGCGCCGCATCGACTTATAGCATTGCAGCGGGACTGCACAATGCCGAGGCGTGGAACTCATTGTCGGTCAAGCAAAGCGACGAATCAGGCCTTGCGCGCAAAGCAAATGTCATCAACAGATCACTCGATGAATTCAGTGGCAATCGCGGCTGGAACAAGTTGCCGGGATTACCCCGGCGCGTGCAAGTCACTCCCGTTGACCGCTTTATGATCATTAAAGAAGGCACGACAAGGTTAGCGCAAAGCGGCACAGAATGGGAATGGCGCGGCAAAGACGGCCTTTCTATTCACTGGGAACACTATAAATGCAGCATAAGAAAAGGCTGTCGCTGGAAACGCCAGGAAATACCCATGGGTTGGGGCTCCAATTATGCAGAGGGTGACGGCGCGTGTAGCGGTGGCGCATGCTCCAGTCTGTTCGCAAGCAATCGCTGGGCTGAGTATTTGTCCGATGCCGAAGCGGAAGATCTCAGTGGCTACAGCGGAGTTAAAACCTACCGCTCGCTGAAAGACCTCAGCAGCGCAAATCGTGACCCGCGTCTTGTGCTGCGAGTTGAGGTTGACGTCGACGATTCGGATATACGTACAGCCGAACAGATTACGCAGGTAGGCTCGGCGAACGCCACGGCCGGCGGGCTGCGCAAAGGCCTGGAATCTGGTCTTTTTCATACCGACGACACCTATGCCAGTGACGCAATAGCATCGATTAGCGCTGGCGAGGTGTTCTTCGAACGCCCCGTTATTACCGCTGGTGAACTGCGAGTGGCTGGTAGTAGCGAGCCGGTCACGGAATACGCCAACCTCTTCAACCCCTATTGGGATGTACGGCTGATTGAACTGAGCACTCAGGAACGCCAGGCGGCCTGGTTGTTGCGTTCTCCTGAACTGATTGAAGGGGCGGTCGTGGCAGCCATTCAAAACGGCGTTAATATCGCGGCGGATAGCCTTACCGATTCTGCCACGAACGCAGCAAGCGAGAGGCTTTCTGAATACACTGGCGTCGACCGGAATGATATTAGTGAATACACCGCACTCGGACAAGCCGCCATCAGTACGCTGCAGGGCGACTTCATAGAAGACGCAATTAAAGACGCCGCAGTTGGTGCATTGAAAGAAGCGGCAACCAGCGCGGCTTCATCCTACGCCGAGTCCAGCGGTTACGGTGCCGCGTTCAACACCGCCAGCGACGTACTCGAAGACGGCGAAATCAATTCTGATGATTTACGCAACGCAGCTGGCCGTGCGGTTGAAAACACCGCTGTTGGCGGCGCTCTTGAGAATGCCACGGACCTTGCCGACGGGTTACTTGAGAACGCCGAAGGTCTAGCCGACAGCTTGATAGCAACGGCTGGCGTTACCGATGCAATGGACCAAATCACCGCAGGGCTGGAAGGCGAGTCCGCTGCCCTCGGCGACCAACTGCAGGAGTCGATGGCCGATACGTTTGAAACCGAATTAAACCTCACCGAGCAATTGATCGGATTGCAAAACTCGGTCGACACTACGCTAGACGATCTAGATGCCGAAGCAGACAGCATGGCCAACACACTGCGCGACGAGGCAACCGCTGCGCTGAACACAGAGCTCGACGGGTTACAAGGCGAGCTACAAGGTTCACTCGGCGACATTCAGCTAGACCGCGACGGCATCATTAATTCCTTTACCGGTGATATCGACAACATCGCAAGTGATCTTGTCAACGAGGCTAGCGACGGCTTAAACACCAATATAGACGACCTGAAAACCTCACTCACTGATCGCTTTGGTGCGCTGGAAATCACACCCGAAACTGTTGCCAATGGCGCGCTGGAGAGTGCCGGTGCGTTCGTTGGTGAGACAGCAGATAACCTGCAAAACAGCGTAGCTCAGTCGCTTGGTCAACTCAGTGACCGAGGTGAAACACTGCTCAATGATCAAGTGCAAACGACCGTTGAGCAAGCGCGTGAACTTGTGCAGGAACAGGTAGGCAGCGCTATCGAACAAGGACAAAACGGATTAAACACGGAGTTACCAAGCTATGTTGAATAAACCCATGCGATTGAGAGCGCGACAAAGCGGCAACGCCATGGTGGAGTTCGCCCTGGTCGCCACAGTGCTAACGCCGATATTTATATTAACGCCAACGCTGACTAAAACCGCCGACGCCAATATGGCCACCGCGCAAGCGGCGCGTTACGGCGCCTGGGAGCAAACGGTTAAGCCCAAAAACAGGGATACATTAACAACCGAAATCAACAATCGTTTTTACGCCAAACCAGATATGGCTATTCGCACCAACCAGGGCGCGGTTACCGATGCCGACCAGCAAAACCCGTTTTGGAATGGTGCCGACCTCGAAGATGGTTTGGTCACCAGAGACGGCGAGTCACTTACTGTGAGAGTTGAAGAAGACTCTCTGGGCGGCGCGGCAGGCGTCGTTGGTAAAGCGGTAGATCTACTGGGCGATACCCTCGGCAAACTCACGTCTGACTCAGAATGGGATCTCGACGCCGGCGGCCTGTATACCATCAACGTTATCCTCAAGCTCAATGATCGCCAGAAAATCCCTACCGATGAGCGCTCGCCTAACTGTGGCCCCAACAGCGTCAACGCCAACAGCTGCATGGGCCAGCTATCGGCCATTCTGGTCGACACTTGGTCGGCCAGCAGACCATCGCAAGTGGAAGACCGGGTGCGTTCGCTGGTACCGGCCGGCATGCTTGAGCCGGTGGGCGATATCGTCGCCATCGCCGGCGACATACTGCCCATGTTCCAGGAACTGAAAAACCTCGACGGCGCTTTCGGCGAGGTCAGGCCCGACATTCTCCCCCCCGATCGTTTCGGCACCGAGTAAGAGGTAACTATCGTGAATATCACTCCCCTTGGCTTCGTTCGCCTTGCAAAAATATCTGTGCGTTTTTTGAACGATTTTAGATGCGCTAGGAACCGACTGATGACGCTCGTTGCCTCTGTCAGCCTGCTGACTGGCGCGGCAAACACGCTTGCTTTCGACCTTCAGCAGCTGGCAACGCCGCCGCAAACCCAACTTAGCTGGGTGGGCAAGCACATCGTGCAGAACGGCATGCCGATGCAGATTTTGCAGCTGCAATCCAGCCTGCCGCAGGCCGAATTACTGCGCTTCTATCGCCAGGAATGGCAGGCTTTTCACAAACCAGGTGAGCGCTCTTCAATAACGCGCGATGTGGGCGAATGGCGCATGTTGTCCACTTTGGTCGATGCCCATCACATCGTGTTGCAGCTAAAACGCGAAGCCGGTCAGCTTACAGGCTTCCTGTCGGCCATTCCGCTGGACACGCGTACCGAACAAAGCTCGATCACCAAACAATTCCCACGCCAAAACGGTTCGCAGCTAATTTCCAGCACCGAATCGAACGATGGCAACGCGAAAGCAACCACGCTGATCTTGCAAAACCGATATTCACTGCGCGACAGCCACAACTTTTACAAAACCGCGCTGCAGCGTAAAGGCTGGAAACTGTCGCGCAGCGACGTCTCGCGCGGCACAGCGGTCATGTTATTCGATCGCACCTCCGGCTCGCTACAGCTTGCCATGCGCCGCGATAAGGATATGACCTTTATTTTTGCCAACCTGCGTGGCGAGGAGATCTGATATGCGCTCATCCCTTTTCACGAAACAGCGAGGTCATGTCTCCACCGAATGGACCGTTGCCACCCTGCTGATGCTGGGCGCGCTATTTTTACCGATCGCCGACGGTCAATCCGTTATGGCGCTATTAATGGAAAGCGTTCAGGGCTTGCACAAGCATAGCTCCTTCATTCTTTCTTTACCTTAAACAAGGAGTATTGACGCTGTGAATATGGCCATAGAAGAGCCGAAAGGAAAGTTGAAATTAAAAGGTAAGCGCCGCATCAATGTCAACATCATTATGTTAGTTGTGTCGCTATTGTTGGGCGCGGCAGCCGTGTATTTCTCGCGAAATTTTATCGAGGAACAGGTTAGCTACTACAAATCACAGCTCGATAAAACCGAGCCTATGGTACAGGTGGTGGTGCCGAACAGGGCACTGCGTCAGGGTACGATTATTACTCAGTCGGTACTCTCCCTGCGTGAGATGCCGGCCCGCTTCGCGCATAACAATGGCCTGACTGGCGACAGCTACAACCGTGCCATTGGCCAGCGACTACGTACCGACATTCAAGAAGGTAAGGCGTTGTTGTGGGCGCACTTGGAAGGCGGTAAAACTGCTACCTTTTCCAACACGCTGATCGAAGGTAATCGGGCGCTGACGGTGCCAGTCGATGAAATCAACTCTATCTCCGGTTTTTTGCAGCCTAGCGACAATATCGATCTTTTTCTGACCGACCGACGCGACGGCGAAAAAGAAATCTATCCCATTATGCAAAATCTGCATGTGTTGGCCACCGGCATTAAAACCGACGTGGACAAAAGCGGACAGACAACCGGGCGCACCTACAACACCATCACAGTACAAGTGACCCCCAAAGACGCCAAACGCATTGTGCTGGCGCAGAGCGTTGGCAAGCTTACTGCTACGCTACGCAACCCTGGTGATACCGCTTTGATTGATTCCAATGCGCTAACCGCTTCGCAGCTTCGCGGCATCAAACCGAAACCCAAGCCCAAGCCACGCGCGCCTACACCCAAGAAGAAAGGCATTGAATACATTGTTGGTGGCCGCTAGCCCGCTCGACTGTGCAATAGAGCCGAAATCCAACAGTCGCAACCAAACAACAGCAAAGGGAAGTCAGTTATGCAGTATCTCAAAACACCACCCATACGGCACGTTGTCGCCATCTTAATGTTCAGTGTTTGCCTGCCCTTGCAAGCGGCAGAGGTCGTCAACATTGATATGTTCGTTGGCGAGGTACGCAGCCTTGGCAACCAGCCGGTGAGTCGCATCGCGGTAGGCGCGGGCAAGGTGTTGCGAGCAGACGTTGTCTCCGGCGGCGAACTGCTGGTTATCGCCGAGGGTAAAGGCAGCTCCTACCTGAAGTTATGGTACGAAGACGGAACCCATGCCGACTACAACGTGCGCGTCAGCGAGCAAGACCCGGAACAGCGCGTGGCGTTGAAGGATATGATCCGCATCAAGGTACAGATGATCGAGTTTCGTAAAAGCGCCGCCTCTCGCCTGGGCATCGATTGGGCCAAAGTAGCCAGCGGCCCCACCTTTGCAGTGGCAGGCGACCTTACCGGCAACACGTTATTCCGCCCGGCTGGCGATTCCATACTCGGTGCCGGTGCCAACTCTTTGCCGCTCGAAGTCAAGCCCTTCTCAACCTACTTCGGCATCTCCACCGGTATTGCTTCACAAATCAACTTTATGGCTTCCAAAGGGGACGCTGTCACCATCGCTGAACCAACATTGGCATGCGTTAACGGCGGTAGCGCGAAATTTCTTTCTGGAGGAGAGATTCCCTACTCCACCGTTAATGCCAACGGCCAGACTAGTGTTGAGTTCAAAGAGTACGGCATCAAGCTTGATATCTATCCTCGCGCCAGTGAAGACGGCAATATCTACACCGAAATTGTCTCCGAGCTGAGCCAGCCTGACCCCAGCCTGGTGTCCGCAACCGGAATTCCCGCGCTGCTGTCACGCAAGACAGAAAGCCAGATGAACGTGCGCGACGGTCAAACAGTTGTTATCTCAGGCTTGCTAAGCAGTGAGAGCGGCAAGACGAAATCCTCCATACCCGGCCTGGGCGATATTCCAATATTAGGTGCCTTGTTCAGCAACCGTGATTACCAGCATGACCTCAGCGAGCTGGTCATCTTCGTAACGCCAGAAATCGTCAAACCCGAGGAGCTGGGCGGTACCGCACAACAAAAAGTCCTGCACGACAATAGCCGTAGCCAGTTGCGGAAAGTCGCCAAGAAACTCAAATACAGCATCATGGAGTAGCACATGTTTGAACTTGCCTACCAACAAGACGGCAGCCGCCGCAAACAGCTGACGATAAATTCCGACCGCTGCACCATCGGCAGCGGCCGGCAAAACGATATTGTGCTGAAGAGTCGCCGCATCTCACGTAAACATGCGGTGATGTTTCGCCAGGGCGACCAGGTACAAGTGGAAGACCTGGGCAGCATGACCGGCACCTGGGTAAACCGCGAACGCGTGATTAGCTCCGACGCGTTGGGTATTGATGATGAAATTACCATTGGCGACACGCGCTTCTGGCTGCATAAAGAAGTCGCGGTAGTGACGAACACGGCACCCAAACCAACGCCTGCCGCCAACAGTGAGGTCGCCGCGAACGAAGCAAATGGTGCGCAAGACAACGCCACCGCTGCCTCTGCTCTTGCCTCTGCCACCAACAGCGAGATGCAATACTGGGGCAAGATTCTGCACGAGCGCCTGATCACCGAAATGGACTTGCGGCGTAAAGACGTCTCCAGCATGAGCGACGAGCAATTGCGCAGCGAGACCGAAAAACTGCTGGACCCCATATTTAACCGCCTGGCCGAAGATCTTCCCGCCATGTTGGATCAGCAAACGCTGCGCAACAACGTGCTGGACGAAGCGGTAGGCCTTGGCCCGCTGGAATATTTTTTGGCCGACCCCGACGTTACCGAGATTATGGTTAACAACCACCAGGAAGTATTTGTCGAAAAAGCCGGCGTATTAACGTCTAGCGGCCATAGCTTCAGCAGCGACCAGGCCGTTATGTCGGTGATTGAACGCATTATCACGCCGCTGGGTCGTCGCATTGACGAAAGCAGCCCGATGGTGGATGCCCGCCTGCAAGACGGCTCCCGCGTCAACGCCATCATTCCCCCTCTGGCGCTTAAAGGCCCGAGCCTGACCATTCGTAAGTTCTCACAGAAGCGCCTGCAGTTCAGCGACCTGGTCAACTTCGGCTCGGTCAGCGAACCCATGGTGCAGTTTCTGCAAATCTGTGTAGAGCGCCATAAAAATATTATCGTCTCCGGCGGTACCGGCTCCGGTAAGACCACGCTATTAAATGTGTTGTCAAACTTTATCCCCGATACCGAACGCATTATTACCGTGGAAGATGCCGCCGAGCTGAGCCTGCATCAACCCAATCTCGTCTCGCTCGAAGCCAAACCCCCCAATCTGGAGGGTAAAGGCGCGGTCACGATTCGTGAATTGGTGAAGAACACCCTGCGGATGCGTCCCGACCGCATCGTGGTCGGTGAGTGCCGTGGCGGCGAGGCGCTGGATATGCTGCAGGCCATGAACACCGGCCACGACGGGTCACTGACCACCGCGCACGCCAATACCCCGCGCGATGTGCTGTCGCGACTGGAAGTCATGGTGCTGATGGCGGGCATGGATTTGCCGGTGAACGCCATCCGCGAGCAGGTGGCCTCTGCCGTGCATATTATTGTGCAGCAATCACGCTTTCCCTGCGGCACCCGCAAGATCACCAAAATCACCGAAGTGGTCGGTATCGAAAACCATACCGTGCAACTGCAAGACATCTTCACTTACAAACAAAAAGGCATCGGTACCGACGGCAAGGTGATCGGCGATTTCGAGGCCACCGGCTTTGTGCCCGCATTTTACGAGCAGCTGGTGGAGATTGGCATGGCGGTCGATGTGTCGATTTTCAATAAAAACGGAGCACAAGCCGCATGACCTTACCCCTGCTGCTGGCTTTGCTATTTGTCGCGTTGACGATTTGTGTGTGGACGGTGCTGCGCCTGGGTTCACTCGGCTACGGTCGCTATCAAAGCGGCTTTACCAACCGGGCGGAAGACAGCTTCGAGCAGCTGTTTCTGTTTATCGATTCACGCAAGCTGTTTCTTAGCAACGTGGGCCTGCTGCTGGTGCTGCCGCTTACGGTGTATTTTGTGTTCGGCTCGTGGTTGTACGTCGTGTTGGTGGTAATTGGCATTTTTGCACTGCCCAAGTATCTACTGAAGATGATGGAAGCCAGGCGCCGCGCGGCCATCAATGCCGCGCTACCCGATGCCTTGGCGCAGGTGGCCGGTGCCATGCGCGCAGGCGCGACCTTTCTGAACGCCATCGAAAGCATGGTGGAAGAGACCAGCGGGCCAATCAGCCAGGAGTTCTCCCTGATGCTGCGCGAGCAACGTATGGGATTAACCCTGAGCGATGCGCTGGAGAATGTCGCCGAACGCGTGCAAACCGAAGAGATGGACCTGCTGATCACCGCCACGCAAATTTCCCGCGAGCTGGGCGGCAACCTCTCCGAGATTTTTGAACGCCTATCCATCACCTTGCGCCGCAAGATGGAAATGGAAGGCAAGATCGACGCGCTGACCTCGCAGGGCAAGATGCAGGGCTGGGTGGTGGGCCTGCTGCCGTTCTTTATCATTCTGGCGCTGACGTTGATCGAACCCGAATCGATGAAGCCGATTTATACCTCATTACTGGGCTGGTGCTTTCTGGCGGTCATTCTGACCATGGAAGTCCTCGGTGGCGTGATGATTCGCAAGATTGTCAATATCGACGTATAGGCGCATAGCATATGGAAATCATTATTCTCAGTCTGGTCGTCGGTGCGTTTATCGCCCTCACGGTGTGGAACATCTACCGCTTTTTTGCCGTGGTACCCGACCAGGACCGCTCGTACCTCGACCGGCCCCCGCTGGGCTATCGCGTGTTCTGGCCGCTGATTCAGGCGCTGTCGCATTACCTGGGACGGTTCCTGTCGCGCGATTATCGGTTGGGAACACATAACCGCCTGCGTAGGGCGGGGCTGGATTTTATGCTCAGCCCCGAACAGTTCTTTGCCGGTAAGATCATGGCAGCGATTGTCATGATGGCGCTCATCTATTTGCTAT
>JBBKXJ010000207.1:0-10675 GCA_037969395.1 Pseudomonadales bacterium | reverse complement strand
TAGTAGAGAAACACGCTATTTTACAGTAACGTTTTTGACTGAAAACTAATCTACCAGATTATTATTTAGTCATTTCTGTGGGTATGAGGTGGTACCCTAATTTGAACCACGCCGAATATTTGTTAACGTCAGCAGGCGGCTAAGCAGAAGGCTAGCTATATACAGCCAGCCGGTAGTTGAATTTTAACGTCTGAGATTAAAAATACTCGAATATGGTAAGCGCAATGCTGAAGAAATACAGATCGCCTGCGTCCGTCGCGATCTGTTGCAGATGATGATGGTTCAGGAATTCCTTGCCTTACAATCCACGCAACACCACCGTGATTGGCAACCGCGCCGCTCGCAGCGCCGGAAACAAACCGCCGAAAAATCCGATAATGCAAGCCCACAGCAAACCCTGGCCGAGCAGGGCAGGCGAGACCACAAAGTTAAACGACACCTGGCTAAACGAAGCGCTGTTCAGCGTAGACACGGTATAGCCGTTAAAAATCAGATAAGCCAGCGCGCCGCCGATAGCACCGCCCAGTAGCGCGAGGCACAGTGCTTCGACCAACACCGAGCAAACCACCGGGCCGCCGCCGAAGCCCAGCGCGCGCAAGGTGGCGATTTCAACCGAGCGGCCCGAGACCGCCGCATACATGGTGTTAAGCGCCGCAAATACGGCACCGATCGCCATAATAAACGTTACCGCGTAACCGAAGCCGGTGATCAAAGTCGCAAGCCCCGAAGATTGCTCGGCGTAATAATCCGTTTCGCGCTGCACACTGGCAGTCAGGCGCGGGTCGGTGGTAAGCGCATCCTTGAAGGTTTGTAAACTGTCGGCGCCATCCAATTGCACCCGCACCGACGACACAGCACCCTCGCGTTTAAACGTTGTCTGCACTACGGCGAGGTCGGTCCATACTTCCGATTCGTTGGCATCACCGCCGGAGGCGAATACGCCGACGACCTGCCATTCGCTGTCGCGGAATCTAAGTTGCGAACCCACAGTAAGATTTTCGAATTGGCTGGCGGCCGCTCGCCCGGCGATGAGTTCGCGCCGGCCGGGTTCGAAGCGCCGGCCTTCCAGAATCGTCAGGTCGTCACGCAGGCCGAATGCCTGCGTCGTTACACCGCGCAGTGGCAAATTAGCCGTCAGTCCGGTGGCTTGTTTGGGAACGTCCGCTACCAGGTAAAGTTCCGGCGAGGCGAGCGGCTGGCCATCGTCTTTACGCACACCCGGCGCGTTGCTGATCACATTCACCTGGTCCACGGTCACGCCGCTGCTCAACTCCGTGTTCGAGCCATCGCGCATCACAATGGCTCGGTCTGCCTGGCCGGCGCTGGCCAGCGTTTTCTCGAAGCCCTGCGCCATGGCAAGCAGCGCGACCAGCACCGCGACGACCCCGGCAATACCGACCACGATCACCATCGAAGGTCCAAGCCGCTGTGGGATGCTGCGCAGATTCATCCAGCTAATCGAAGCTATCTGCTGTATTGAATTAAACATGGGAGAGGCCGCTAAGCTCGCAACGCATCGACGATATTAAGGCGCATGGCAGTCAGCGCCGGGAACAAGCCGACGGCTATACCCAGCAATAGGGCCAGGCCCACACCGCCAGCAAGGTTAAACCAGGAGATGGCAACGCCCGGCACCACCGCCTGCAATGCGCTCGACAAGGCGCCAATCAACAGCACCGACAATGCCAGACCGAGCAGGGCGCCGAACAAGGTCAGCAACACCGACTCGGCCAGCACCAGGCCGAGCACACTGGTATTGGTAAAGCCCAGCGTTTTTAACACGGCCAGTTCGGGAATGCGTTCGCGAATGGCCTGCGCCATGGTGTTGCCGGTCAGCAAAATAATGGTGAAAAACACGGCGCCTAAAATGCCCGTCATAATCAAACCGATGTCGCCGATTTGTTTGGCAAACATCAGTGCGAAGTCGCGCTCGGTGGAGGTTTTGGTTTCGCTGTCGGAATTGGCAAATTGCGCATCGATGGCTTTGGCCACTTGCTCGGCCTGCGCGGGCTCGGCCAGTTGCACGATAAACCAGCCCACCTGGCCTTTGGCAAACGCGCGCGCCTCATCGAAATAGTCATAGTCGAACCAGAACTCGTTGGCGGGGCCGCTTGCGCTGGAGTTGGTGTAAATACCCACCAGGTCAAACTCCCAGGCGATGCTGCCGTCTTTCATCGGCCAGATATCGGCTTGAATGGGAATGCGATCACCGATCTTCCAACCGAAGCGGTCGGCCAGCTCGCGCCCTGCCACCGCGCCCTGGCGGTTGTCGGCGAAGGCCTTGCGTTGCGCGTCGGGCAGTACATACTCAGGGTAAAGATCGAGATAGCGTTGCGCGTCCAGAGGAAACTTCGGAAAAAAATTCTTGCTATCGATATACGTACCGCCGAACCAGGTTGAATGGGCAACCCTTGTTACGCCGGGAATTTGCTCGATGCGGCCGAGATAACCGAACGGCATCATATTAATGATGGAATACTTGTCGGTGACGATCAGCCGATCGACACCGGCGATCTCAACGCCGGCGTTGAAGGCGTCGGCGACCGAACGCAGTACGCCAAACAACACAAAGGCCAGCACGATAGACAGCAGCGTCAGCGTGGTGCGCACTTTCTTGCGCATCAATCCCGCCCACAGCAAGCCAAAGTATTTCATGCGGCAACCTCTGCCGACAGGGTGCCTTTATCGAGGTGTAGGCGATCGCTGGCGAACTCCGCCGCCAGCGGATCGTGGGTGACCATAACGATGGTCTTGCCATGGTCTTGGTGCAGTCGCGCCAGCAGGCCGAGAATTTCATCGGCGGTTTGCCGGTCCAGGTCGCCGGTGGGCTCATCGCAGATCAGCAGCGACGCGTCCGAGACTAACGCTCGTGCGATGGCGACGCGTTGCTGCTCCCCTCCCGATAGTTCGTTCGGGCGGTGCCCGGCGCGGTCCGATAGCGCGACGACTTCCAGCGCGGTCGCGACATGGCGTTTACGCTCGGCGCGTGACAGACGGGTGAGTAGCAGCGGCAATTCCACATTACGCTCGGCCGTCAATACCGGCAGCAGATTATAGAACTGAAAAATAAACCCCACATGGTGCGAACGCCAATGCGCCAACGCCGAACTGGACATGCTGCTGATGTTTTTGCCCTCGAAGATAATGTCGCCCTGGGTCGGCTGGTCCAGCCCTCCGATCAAATTCAATAGCGTTGACTTGCCCGAGCCGGAGGGGCCCATCAGGGCGAGAAAACTGGCTTTGGCGATGTCCATATCGAGGTTGTCTAGCACTTTGACCTTGAGCTTGCCGCGGCTATATTCCTTCGACACCCGGCGCAGGCTGACCAGGGTTTGCTGTTCGTTCATAGGCTATTATCCCGTCACTTTAACGCGCACACCATCCGCCAACTTGTCGAGCAACTCGGGCGTCAACGGCGCTACTACCCGCTCCCCCGGCTGCAGGCCGGCCGTGATGCGCAGATTAACATTGTCTGCTTTCGCAGTCTGCACGGCTCGGCGCTCAACCAGTTCGTTCTTGACCACATACACATAGGCCTTCTTGTTATCGCGCTGTAACGCAGATGTCGGCACCAGCACACCCTTAGCTGGTGTTTCTGCAGCCTGCGATTCGTCTGTCGCCTCGAGGAACGACACCTTGACGCCCATATCCGGCAGCACGCGAGTATCTGTGTCCAGTAAACGGATTCGCACTCGCACGGTGGCGCGGCTGCGGTCGGCGGTTGGGATAATCGCGATGACTTCCGCCGGTATTTGCCAGTCAGGATAGGCGTTCAGCGTTGTCGTCACACGCTGGCCCGCTTGCACGCGATTGATGTACGCCTCGTTGACGTCGACCTCCACCTCCAGCGACTCCATATCGACAATGGTGCAAATACCGGTGCGGGTAAAGCCGCCGCCGGCCGAAATAGGAGAGATAATCTCGCCGGGTTGGGCGTCTTTGGTCACGACCACACCATCGAACGGGGCGCGAATCTCGGTATCCTCTACTTGCTGGTCTTGTACCGCAAGCTGCGCCGCCGCTACGCGTATCGCACTGTTCAAGCTGCCAATGCGTGCTGTTAACACATCGGCGGCGGAGCGGTCGCGGTCGAGGTCCGACTGGCTGGCGAGTTTGCGTTGTTGCAACGCCGTTGTGCGTTTGAGGCTACGCTCGGCCTCCTTTAACTGCACCCGCGTTTCGGCTATGGCGCTGCGGGCCGACTCGAGTTGTGATTGCGCCAGCGCTAGTTGAGCGGCGGCGTTTGAAGCGTCGAGTCTAGCCAATAACTGACCTTGCTTAACGGCCATACCCTCTTCAATAAGTACTTCAACCACCTTGCCGGTTATCTTGGACGAAACGGTGGCTTGCCGGCGCGCGGTAACGTAGCCGGATGCGTCCAACACGCTGCTGCCGCCGCTTTTAGCATAAGATGTTGCGAGCGCGGCCACTGTTGTTACTTCGGGTCGCGCTGCGGGTGCGTACAGCCAGAAACCGGCAACGAGCAATGCGGCAGCGACGAGTGCAATGGCGATCCAGCGCGCGCGTGGCTTGCGCGTGGCGGGTTCCTGCCGGTCAATACGTAGTTCGTTTAACAGGTCGGTGGTGTCGGCCAATACGTGCCTACCTTTGTGTTGAGTATACCTTGAGTTTCTTGTTGTGAATTTCTAGTCTAACTCAAGATCAACATCCAAGGTAATCAATCGGTCTGCGCCATACATTAACAAAACCGAATGGTTTCAAACCTTGAACAAGCGTATCGTTGCGGAAGACGGAGTAGAAGATAAAAATTGGCGTATGTTTACCCTATATGAAAGAAGGCTTAACGCGCGCGGATTATCTGGCGTGGTTCAAGTGCATCGATGAGGGGCCATTTGACAGCCTTTCCTATGGCGAAAGGGTACTGGGGCCAACCTACGATATGCGTGTGCTATTGTCTGCGGCCGCCGCCGTCACCGAGCGCGTGGAAATCAACGCCACGTTGTATGTACTGCCAATGCACAACGCCGTGCGGGTGGCCAAGGAAATCGCAACGCTGGATGTGATAAGCGATGGGCGCCCGTCGATTACCGTTGGTTTCGGCGGCAGGGAGAAAGACTTCGCGGCGGATGGCGCCGGCGGCAGCCTCAACCGCGATAAGCGATCGCCAGCGGCCCGTTGTTTATAATAGATTGGGTGCAAAAGGGGCGTTAATTCCGCTTATACTCCGTATATAGTGATCAGTGACGTCAGCAACAAGTCGTTGCTGTGATCGCCGAAACTTCGATATTTGATTACAGGAGGACGAACAGATGGGGAAAATACAAGGGGGCTGCCTGTGTGGATCTGTGCGCTACGAATCGACTGCTGAGCCACTCATGACGGTTGTGTGCCATCGCACTCACTGTCAGAAGCAGAGCGGTTCCGCATACTCTGTGAACATTGGAGTGCCTGGCGACACGATGAGTGTGACGGGAGAATCGTTGACGACTTACGAAGACACGGGCGCAAGTGGCGAGCCGGTACTTCGCAATTTCTGTAATAAGTGCGGCTCCCCGTTATTCTCGGATGTCAAGGCAGCCGACGGACTCTACTTCATCAAGGCAGGTACGCTGGATGATTCGAGCTGGGTTCAACCAGGCGCGGAAATATGGTGCGACTCGAGGGTAAGTTGGGGAGATCCTGGTAATGATTTGCCGAAGATGCCTGAGAATCCGCCCTTGAGTTAACGAAGTCGTGAATGCTGCTGCAGTCGGCCTGTATGGTCAGATTTGATGCGCGTATGCCTGACGAAACATACTGACTTCCTCTGCAGCAGAAAAACGAAAACGGATGCTTCACAGATAATTCCTTTATAACGAATGGCTTATCAAGATGCCGCTCGTCTTATTGAGCATGATACTTCGAGTCCGAAAAGAGGCTATATCCGGACTTCGCAACGGATGATCACGCCATTTAAGCTAGCCTTATAGTAATTTGCGACGCATTCACAATGTACGAAATTTCGTGGGAATATGCGCAGGAATATCGACGTCCCCAACAGTCAGGTAAATCATGTTAGAGAACGCATCCAGGTTGCGGAATCCACTGGCCCTGTTCTTGACGATTTTCGCGATACGGTTGAGGCCTTCGGCGACGGCGTTGGTCAGGCCGGTATCGATAAAAGCAACGATACCCTCGTAGTGTTTGCGTAACGTGCCCACGAACTTTTTCATGGGCTCCAGACGGCTTCTCATCACTGAGGTCATCCAGTCTTTGAGAAAGCGTTCCGCCGCCCAGCGTGCATTGAAGTTCCAGAAGCGCTCAAACTCATCTTTCAAACGCCATGCCCTGTGCTGTGCGCTATCTTAATCTTTGTAACAAATCGACACGTTGGTGACGCTTGTGTTTTGGCTGTGGCCTCGTAGAATAACTCAATGCGTGAACATCTCAGCCTGCTTATTCATCTCCTGGTCGCTCTCGCTAAGCTCTTTAAGCCTGGCGGGGTCAAGGCAGTGATGGCAGAGAACATCGCCATGCGACAACAACTAATTACGCTCAGTCGTGCTCGAAAAAGAGCACCCAACCTCACCACTTTTGATCGGTTCCTGTTCGGGTGCGTTATCTTTTTTATTGGTGAAAAGCGATTACAGAAAATTGCCATCATTCTAAAACCAGCCACCTTTCTTAATTTACATAAAACGCTGGTAAAGCGAAAATACCGGCAGCTTTATTCAAACAAGGCCAAGAAAAAGACGGGTAGAAAAAGTCGGGACCAAGCACTCATCGACCTCGTCGTTGAAATGAAAAAGCGCAATCCCAGCTTTGGCTACGGCCGTATTGCTATGCAGATATTCGAATGCTTTGGTATTGAAATCAGTCGCTTTGCCGTGGGTAGAATTCTGCGTAAAAACAAGCATAAACTGCCTGCTGGCGATGGACCTTCCTGGCTAACCTGCATCGGACATATGAAAGATACTCTTTGGTCCGTTGATCTGTTTCGCTGTGAATCGATTGCGCTGAAATCGCATTGGTTCATGGTGATCATGGATCAGTTTAGTCGAAGGATTATTGGTTTTTCCGTGCATGCCGGCGATCCTGATGGCATTGTCTATTGTAGACTGTTCAATGAGATCGTTGCTGGCAAATGTCTACCCAAGTATTTAAGTTCGGACAACGACCCTTTGTTTCTCGTTCATCGATGGCATGCAAATCTTCGTATACTGGAAGTGGATGAGATAAAAAGTATACCGGGCGTGCCCACTAGCCATCCGTTCATAGAACGCCTCATCGGTACCTGCAGGCGAGAGTGTGTAGACCGCTCACTATTTTGGAATGCGCGCGATCTTCAGCGTAAGCTGGTTGGTTTTCAGAAATACTGCAATGAGACCCGAGTACATTCTTCATTAGCCATGGAAACACCAAACAGCAAGGCTGATGAATGTAATATCAACAAGAATGTGGCTTCGCTTCATGACTATCGATGGAGGTCACATGCGAGCTATCTTTATCATCTACCGATCGCGGCCTGATTTAGTAAATCGCACAGCACAGGATGGATTTAGCGACTTGCCTACTTCGAAATCGCCTGTCATGTGCGCGTATGGTGCTGCCCAGAAAGATGTCATACCTTCGGTCATGCACTGCCAAGATCAATATGCTAATAGTCGCGCGGAAGGCTCGCATCAGCGCACCAGGCAGCGAGAACGACAAATGCGACGATTCAAATCACCCGGACAAACGCAGCGATTTCTCTCTGTCGAAGCCCAAGTTCACAACTTATTTAACGTCGGTCGTCATCTATTGAAAGCTTGCCAATATCGGATATTTCGCTCAATCTCATTTGATACGTGGGGACATGCTGGGACAGGAGCACAGGTACACACTCGCCGGCGAGACCGATCACAGCGTGGAATAGGCTCGCACTACCCCCGCACTGCGTTTCGCAGGTAGTGGTTGATAAAATCCCGATTCCCCCGATCCGGCACTTATACCGGCATGCCGCTGTTTCCGGTCTTGATACCCAGTTCAATTGCCTCGAGATAGCGGGCTGCTGTCCTGTCCCAGGTATACGTCGTACGAACTCGCTCGATTGACCGCTCGGCAAGCTCGGTCTGGCGTGCCAGGCATTCCTGCAGTCCGCGCGCGATATCCTGTGCATCGAACGGATCGACCAGGATGCCCGAACCGTCCTCGAAGATCTCGGTCGGCCCGCCGTTGCGGGTTGCCACTACGGCCAGCCCGCAGGCCGCTGCTTCAATCGGCGCAAGTCCGAAGGGTTCATAAAACGCCGTCAGCGCGAATACCGAGCCGCGCGCTGCAAAGTAGCGATAGGCTGAAGCCAGCGCCTGTTGCGAGCGGACATCGACGAAATCGACGCGCTCACGCAGACCATTGGTACTGATGCAATCCAGTATCGGCTGCAGCACGGCCTGTTCGCCCGTCGACAGCGTGGAGATATCGGCAAACGGGTCCTGGATTCCGCGAAGAAAGATCGCCAGCCTGGCAGTTTCCTGCAGTGGTTTTGATACAGCATAGGCTTCTACGATACCGAGGATATTCTTTTTTTCATCCAGTCGGCTGGAGGCGACGATGTAGGGCGCATCGTTGTCGCCGACCTGCTGGTGCAGTATGGCATGGGTTGCAGCATCCTGCGGACCGGCCTGCGTCGAGAACACCTTGACGTTGACTCCGGGCGGAATCACGGCAAACCGGGCATCGTCGTGAATGTCGATGGCGCCCTGGTACAACGGGTGGCCATACTGGCTAAAACGTTCCTGCCGCGTTGAGGTGATGATGCGGAAGGCCGCCGCCATGCCCAGGCGTTCCGCCTCGATACGCTGCGAGAAACAGTATTCCGCTTCCATGGCGTCCGCGTTCTCCGGCGCCATACCAAGCTTGTCGAGTTTTTGCGCGCCGAGCGAGTGCCCGGTGAAGGTGTAGCCACGCCCGGTTTTCTGTTTAAGCAGTGCCGCGCTGTAGCCGGCATCGGCGTAGTGCGCGTTAAAGGCATCCGGCATCACATCGCCGTAGAAGGTGATGATATTATCGACCCACTCATCCAGATGCGGCCAGAGTTTCTCCTTGCGCAGAAAACCGGGACCGCCGCAATCAATGCGCACGATGCGCGGCCCGCTTTTATCATCTGTGTACCAGGCCAGCTGATCTGTAAAACCCTGCCACTGCGGGTTATCAAAACGTCGCGTAATGATGTCGACGCTGACACCTGCGGCGGCCAGAGCCATGCTGACTTCCTTGACGTAAACGAGCTGTCCACCGAAGTCCGGGTGCTCGGTCAGATAGGAATCTTCCCGGTCGAAATTACCTTGTGGATTCAGGAAGGCGATGTACATGTGTCTTCAGCTGGCTATGGGGTACTAAGGAGTGTATCAAATATCAATTAGAGACGACAATGCGTCATTTAATGTGAACTGGAAATCAAAAGACGGGCAGGAGTACAAAATTGAGTTTGGTAGTCCGCTGAACGGTGAGCAACATCCTATAAATCAACCAGAGGTCCGGTGCCAGTAGAACGGCCTGATTGCTGCGACCGAACCCTCTCAGAACCGGACCTCAGTTTAACCGGCTGATCTTCGCATTTTTCATACCAGCAGCCCAAGAGCCGAGCCAAATAACCAGGCGGTGGCAGGAAGGGGAATGGGACTCACAATAATATTATCCAGCAATACGGGTTAAACCCAGAAAGCCGCAAAATGTCGCACTTATTGCTGTAGCCCACGGTTTGTGAGGCCTGTAGCGCTGGAGGACAATTAACCAGCCCTGTATTTCCTCGTTTTCTGGCTATTATTTATTCACTTGCTGCCGTATACAATCCTCCCTTTTGATGGAGGAACCCATGACATCTCCAAGGCAAGCGCCTTTCTCTCATTTCCCTGCCAGAGGTACAAGAGCTCTACAGCGTCCCCCAGTTTAGCCCGCATGAAAGGGAATACTTTTTCACCCTGACCGACGAAGAGCACGCGGTGGTAAACCGCCTTAATTCATTTCGGAATCGCATCCATCTTGTGCTGATGTTGGGGTACTTCAAAGTTAAACCCGTCTGTCTGGTTTACGGCTGGAAAGACATGGCCGAGGATTATCGTTATGTTACGGAACGCTATTTCCCATTGGCCAGCAAGCAAAATAAAAACATGGACCGGCAAACCCGCGGTCGGTTCTATCATACGGTATTTAACATCCTGGGCTATCAACGTTACGACAAACCGCTTGAGTTGCATGTGTTATCGCATTTGAACAAGCGGGCGATGTTATATGTTGATGAAACACAGTTGTTCAAAGATGTGGTGACATGGCTTAAACCAAAACAGGTGGCCATACCGCGCTACTCTACACTACAAAAAGTGATATCAAGCGCCGTTAATACAGAAGAAGCGCGCCTGGCCGCAGTGATTAGTAGGCACCTTTCCAATAAGGACATCTTCCTTCAGCTGATCGATCGCAATGAAAAAAACTATCGACTGAAAGACCTGAAGAAATTGACCAAGGCCTACAAGCCCGGTGAAATTAAGAAAGAATTGGTACGACACCAGGTGTTATCCGAATTATCTGTCGATGCGCTTGGGTTAATGGAAAAACTCAAACTATCCGATGGCAACATTCGGTACTTTGCCACGCGGTGTCAGCAGTATGACATCAGCCGATTGCGCGAGTTAAAGCGGGGAAAAGCCCTCATGAGGTCCGGCCACGATTCGTGTTTATCCCGAGCTCGGGATAAACA
>JBBKXJ010000206.1:0-2982 GCA_037969395.1 Pseudomonadales bacterium | reverse complement strand
GGAAGGTTTGGCGGCTCAGCATATGGTCGGGAAACTCGATATCGAAACCGTCTTCAATAGCCAGCATCAGGTTGACTGTAGTCAGCGAGGTTAAACCTGCACCGTACAGGTCGCTGTCGCGATTTAACTTGGCGATATCGGCGGTTAGTTTGGCGTGATTGGAGAGAATTTCTCTAATTTGCTCTTCGTACATCGTTATGGTCATCCACAGTAAGGCAACGCAGCGGCAGGCCGCCGAGCGTTTAAGTTAAAAGGTGTGTTTTTATATTTATGGAAACGGTGTTCTGGCGTGTTTTCCTAATACTAAATTGTCGACTAGTGTCATCGGGGAAGTCTATCAAATCATTGTAAAATTGTGCGGCAACGGCTGTTTAGTTCTCGATCATGCCACGTTACTGCTACTATAAACTATAGTATGAGAGTTCAATTTACTATTAGTAGAAACCCTTATGAAGCATGCAATAACCGTCGACGTTGAAGACTATTTTCACGTTGCCGCACTGGCCGAAGTGATCAAACCGGAAGACTGGCCGAAGTATGATCTGCGGGTCGAAAAAAATACTCAAAAATTACTGGCGCTGTTCGACCAACACAACGTGCGCGCTACGTTTTTTGTACTGGGCTGGGTAGCGGAACGCTGTCCCGAGTTAGTTAAGGAAATATCTCGAAGCGGGCATGAAGTCGCTAGTCATGGCTATAGTCATCAGTTAGTTTATACGCAAACACCGGAAGTATTTCGAGAGGAAACCCGTCGTTCCAAAACTCTACTTGAAGATATTGTGCAGCAACCAATCAAGGGTTACCGGGCGGCGAGCTATTCTATTACCAATGAGTCGAAGTGGGCACTGGATATACTGATAGAACTTGGTTTTGAGTACGACTCCAGTATTTTTCCCATTCGACACGACCGTTACGGCATTCCCGATGCGCCGGACTATCCGCACCTGCTAACACGTAACAGTGGCTCTATCATTGAGTTTCCGTTGTCTGCACTGAGTTTGCCGGGTTATCGATTGCCGGTAGCGGGAGGAGGCTATTTTCGGCTGTACCCATATTGGCTGACACGCACGTTGCTAAGGCAGCTCGTCAGGCAAACCAAAAGACCGTTTATATTCTATCTACACCCGTGGGAAATCGACCCGGACCAGCCGCGTGTAAACGCCAGCCGTTTGTCGCGGTTTCGGCACTATAATAATCTTGACGTGTGTGAACAAAGACTCGAGCAGCTACTGCAAGATTTCGAGTTTACTTCAGTAGCCGATGTGCTGAGCACTATGGGTTTCGATGACATCGAAGGCGTGCCGGCGGCGTCGTACTGATGCAAAGTCAGAAAGTAGCAAAAGACCCAGTGGCTGAAGCGAGCAAACTAGCGCTGAGCCTCTCCGAGCAGCAGACGCAAGCGCTCACGCAACTGCAGGCGAGCCGGATGCAATGCACAGACCAGCTTGCACAGTTGCAAGAGCAGCAAGGCATACAGTCGCGCCTGGTGGGAGAGGCCAAAAAGAAAGGCGATGACGCCACTGATCTGATTGGCGAGATGCGCGCCATCAGCGTTGCAGTTAAATCCGCTAAAGCCGAACTAAAGCGGCTGGAAGAAGAAATAAGAGCCTTTTTTTTGTTGGTAGATGGTGCGAGTGGCGCTGCTGACGAGGCGTCAGACGCTGGCAGTACGCCAGACGATCGCTATCAAAAAGATGCCTTACACCCAGTTTCTGACTGTTCGATAAGCGAGCTAGGTGCAGACAGCACCAATTGGGACGCGTTTGTGCAAGCCACCCCGGCCGCGTCAATTTACCATTTGGCCCGCTGGCGCGAGCCGATCCAGGAATGCTTCGGCCATCAGACAGTTTATCTTCAAGCGCTGGACGCTAACGACAACGTTGTCGGCGTGTTGCCGTTAGTGCGCTTGAAAAGCTGCCTGTTCGGCGATTATCTGATCTCGGTGCCATTTTTCAATTATGGCGGCGCACTAGCTGCAACTGCGAAAATAGAAACCGCATTAATGCAAAGGGCAGAGCAGCTGGCTCAAACGCTTGGCGTCTCGCATATAGAATTTCGCGACACCGTCGAGCGCGAGCCGTGGCCAAAGCGCACCGACAAGGTAGCGATGTTATTGCGCCTGCCGCAATCCGTCGAAGAGCTAGACAAGCAAATTGGCAGCAAACTGCGCGCTCAGATAAAGCGCGCCCAGCGCGAACAGCCAGAAGTTTTACAGGGTGGTGCCGAGTTACTCGACGATTTTTATACAGTATTCGCGCGCAATATGCGTGACCTGGGTACACCCGTTTACAGCAAGAAATTCTTCAGCAAGATACTACAAACCTTCCCTGATGAGAGTCGTTTGATTGTGCTGCGCCACAAAGGCAGGCCGGTCTCCACCGCATTTCTGCTCGCGTTTAAGCAAGGAGTGGAAATTCCGTGGGCGTCAACACTGCGTGAAGTTAATCAGTTCAGCATGAACATGTTGCTTTACTGGGAAGTGCTGCAATATGCCATAGGGCGCAAAGCAGACGCGTTTGATTTTGGTCGCTCCAGCCGCGATGCCGGCACTTACAAATTTAAAAAACAGTGGGGTGCGGAAGAAGTGCCGCTGTATTGGCATTACTGGCTTAGAGATGGCGGCGAGCCGCCCCAGCTGAATCCGAATAATCCAAAATATAAATTAATGATTAGCGTGTGGCAGCGGCTGCCGGTTGCGTTGACGAAGTTGATCGGGCCGCCGGTTGTTAAGAATTTACCTTAGACATTTCCCGCATACATCGAACAATCGTAGGGTGCGCCACGCGCACGCGAAAACTTGCGCAGCACCTACAGCCAACCCGAAAGCCGCGCCAGAAAAGCCGTTTTATCGCCACTCACATCTTCATGCACGCCAATGCGATTGAGTAAATGCGCATCGGTTTGCAAAGTGTTCCATCCCCGCGCTGTTGTTACGGCACCCGAGTAGTGCTGTCGAGTTATGCTTAATGCGGCATCGTTATA
>JBBKXJ010000205.1:0-3101 GCA_037969395.1 Pseudomonadales bacterium | reverse complement strand
ACTCGAAGTGGCTAAGTTTGCTCATGGTGGTTCCACTCATTAACGTGATTCTTTTGTATTTCCTTGCGTTTGCCAAGTGGCCGAGCATTGGGAATAGAAATATGTAAGAACACCGTCCTCCTGACCATTGAAGGTAAAATCACGTCGTGATTATCGCCTAACAATTCGCTCAACACGGACGGGAAAATGCGGCGCTTCGCTATGCTTTTGCCCGCCGGTTAGCTCTGCGTTAAGTGATAAGAGAATGAAAGATTTTGAACACATTCAAGAATTGATAAGAGAGATGGCAGAAGATCTAAATGAAAACGGTCTCTCTCAATATGCCAATTCTCTATTAACTTCTTCAAATCAATTAGACAACCCAGATATGGTTGTCGATACACTTTCTTCAATAGAAGGTTCTTGTCACATTAAGGCGTACGGTGATTTATTTTTAGAAACCCTACCGGGATATGAATGGCCAAATAAAGTTAGCAAGCTCGGCAACATGTGTCGTAAAAAAAGAAACAAGATACTAGATACTAGATGAAAAACACACTTAGAAACTGCTTGTGGGACCATGGGGTCCTACAGCAGGCTGTTATGTGTATGAATAGAGAAAAATGAACCTACTTTTTGTGTGTAGCGAGAACAGGCTTAGAAGTCCAACGGGAGAAGAAGTTTTCTCGAAATATGAAGGAATAAATACCATAGGCGCCGGCACAAACAATGACGCTGACACCACAGTGAGTGGTGACCTAATAGAGTGGGCTGACCGCGGTGTTTGTCAACAAAGTTGTCGCATCCATTGATCAAGCCGCTTTAGACTGTTGGTCTCTTTCGGCTTGATGTTCTTTCGGCGGATTCAACCACACTTCTTTCACTGGATCCCAGTTTCTCGTGTCGCCTGACCACCGCTGCGGATGCTTCTGTTTCGCTGCCTGATACACGCGCTCTCGTTCCTTCAGGATAAGCTTATCTTCGCCGCAGTGACGCTGGTCCGGTGTCACAAACTTAATCGCACTATGCCGGTGTTCGGCGTTGTACCACTGCACAAACTGATATACCCATTGGCGGGCAGCGTCCAGGCTTTCAAATGGCTGGTCTGGATAGGCCGGCACGTACTTCAATGTGCGGAACAGGCTCTCCGAATACGGGTTATCGTCGCTGACCGACGGCCGGCTGAACGACGGTACTACACCCAACTGTTGCAACGTCGCCAGCATGGTTGCACCCTTCATTGGACTACCGTTATCTGAATGCAGGACCAGCCCGTCCTCGTGAATGCCTTCCGCCAGACACGTTTTGCGCAGCAGCACACTGGCGTGCTCGGCCGATTCATCTTCGTGGATTTCCCAACCGACGATCTTGCGGCTAAACACATCCATCATCAGGTACAGTCGATAGAACTGCCCGCGAACACTGGCTGCCAAAAACGTAATATCCCAGCTCCACACCTGATTCGGTGCCGTGGCCAGATATCCCTCTGGCTTCGCGACCTCACGAGGAGCCAGACTTTTGCCTCGTCGATGTAGTTGATCCGCCGCATGCAAAATCCGATAAAAGCTGGACTCCGAGGCAATGTATTCACCCTTATCGGCCAGGCGCGGTACAATTTGTGACGGCGGCAGACTCCGGTATTCCGGCGTATTGCACACAGCCAGTACCTTGGCCCGTTCGAGCTCGCTTAGCTTGTTCGCCGGTGATCGGCCCGCCGCTGCTGCCTTGCGCTGGTCAGCCAAAGACTGTCGCTTTTTCAACGCCTTGCGCCAACGCTGCATCGTCCGCACGTCGACTTCCAGTACTGCACACGCCTTATGTCGCCTGGCTCCCGCTGATACGGCCTCATCCACCAACTCAATGGCTATATGACGATCATCCACTGTAATCAAACGTCCTCGTCGTCCCCCCAGATCGCCTGGGCTTTTTTTTGGAGTATGAGCAAAGCGGCGGCTTCGGCCAGCGCTTTTTCTTTGCGTCGAAGCTCCTTCTCTAGTTTACGGATCTGCTTCCGGTCTCGCTGCTGCTCCCGGCGTTCAGCCAGCGACAGCGGCGGCGGCGTAGTCGCTCCGGCTATGGCGGATTGACGCCAGCGCGCAATCTGTTCGGCGTAAAGACCTTTGCGACGACAGTACGCCGCCAGCTCTTGCTCATTCAACGACGCGGTCTCTATAACCACGGCCAGTTTGTTTTCCCCGCTCCAGCTTTCGGGGTTGGATGGATCGGCAGGCACAGCATTTCCTTGTTGGCGATAGCGATCCCGCCAATTATAAAGGGTCTGCTCTGCCACGCCGACATCGCGACTGACTTGAGCCACCGATTGGGCATTAGGTGGCATCATTTTACGCACGGCTTGCTCTCTGAATTCTTCACTATAACTCGGCATTTCTGTCTCACTGTCCGCCTCCTGTCACTCTAGTTTCTGAAAAAGTAGACACGACATCAATGCTGACACAGGGGGCATACCGGATGACTATGAAAGAATGGACCCATTATTAGTACGGCTTTTGGAGGCTAAGCTGGCGCGTCATGTTCGTCTCAGATAACACGCATAAAACTGCTTGTGGGACCATGGAGTCCTACAAGCAGGCTGTTAGGCCTTATCGGGAGTGAAGTCATGATTATTGTACTGGGAAGTGTCATTGTCAAAGACGGTCGTATTGACGAGGCGTTGGAAATTAGTCAGCAGCGTGTCAACCGGTCACGTAATGAACCTGGGTGTATTGCTCATGGTGTACATCTAGATTTCGAGAATTCTCAACGTTTGGTATTTGTCGAAAAGTGGAGCGAACAGGTTTCATTATCTCAGCATTTCAAAGAACCGACATCGATTGCGTTTGTGAAAGAGATTGTTACACATTCACCAGAAATAACTATCTACGATGCGACTCAGCTAAAGTGATTATTATTCAGCCTGGCCTAACAAGCGACTGTGGTCCATCAGGGGCCAGTAGCAAAAGTAATTCTGACCGGCAGCTTTTGCCCTATCAGCCAATTGGTCGACCGTCCGGTCATGGCCGTTTGCTGCTGATTGCGGACCCTGAATTTCGGTGGGTTGAACGGCCGTAGCTGCGAGAGAAAGCGGTCGTTCGATACGCCCTCATCCCCGTGCAACCCTATCC
>JBBKXJ010000204.1:0-16221 GCA_037969395.1 Pseudomonadales bacterium | reverse complement strand
GCACATGTTTGAAACGTTAGAAAATCTCCCCGAAGATCCTATCCTTGGCTTAATGGCTGCCTACAAAGCAGACACGAATCCGCACAAAGTTGACCTCGGTGTAGGCGTGTACCGCGACGACGCGGGTGTCACGCCGGTTTTGCGCGCGGTAAAAGAGGCCGAGCGACAGCTGCAGCTTGAGGAACAAACCAAAGCCTATTTACCGCAGATGGGCGACCCGGTATTTAATCGCACCATTGTCGACCTGGTATTTGGCGCTGACCACGCGGCGGTGACCGATCAGCGTGTGCGCAGCGTGCAAACGCCTGGTGGTTGCGGAGCGCTGCGTATCGGCGCTGAGGCGATCAAACGCAGTCGCCCTGAGGCGAGGGTGTGGGTGAGTAACCCCACCTGGCCGAATCACATCCCATTGATCGGCAGCACAGGGCTGGAATTTAAAGAATACCCCTACTATGACCGAGTATCACGTCGCCTTGATTTCGACTCCATGCTGGCAGCGCTGCAGCACGCTAGTGCCGACGATGTGGTGTTGTTGCATGGCTGTTGTCACAACCCCTCCGGTGCCGATTTAAGCCCGGACCAGTGGCGTGAAATCACCGCCCTGGCTGATCATATCGGTTTTACGCCGTTCATTGACACGGCCTACCAGGGTCTTGGCGAAGGCTTGCAGGAAGATGCCTTTGGCATGCGCTGGATGGCGGCCAACTTGCCGGAAGTGCTGGTGGCAAGCTCGTGCTCAAAAAACTTTGGCCTGTACCGCGAGCGCACTGGCGCGATTATATTTGTGGCCGCCGAGGCGGAACACGCGGCAAGAACACAAAGCCAGGCGGCTCACGCAGCCCGGCAGATTTACTCCATGCCACCCGCACACGGCGCCTTGATTGCCGGCGCCATTCTCGACTCTGAGGCGTTACGGACCTCGTGGGAAACAGAGCTGACCGAAATGCGTGATCGCATTAACGGCGTGCGCAGCCTGTTGGTCGAAAAATTAAATGCCAACCGCGCAGGTATCAACTTTGACTTCATTCAACAACAGCGTGGCATGTTTTCCTTTTTGGGCATAACAGCGGAGCAGCTGCAGCAATTGCGCGACCAGTACGGCATTTACATGGTCGGTTCCACCCGAGTCAACGTGGCCGGAGTGAATTCGAGTAATATCGACTATCTGGCGGAATCAATACTGGCGGTGCTCTGATCTTATCATTCGCAACTAAGGAGCAATCGCGCGCTACGTACAAGCGACTTTAGACGCGAGTCAGGGTCTTAATAAAGACCATCTTTTGCGATTTTACAACCCATGGCTATGCAGTGGTCGACCAATAGAAAAATCGTGTTGCTCGCCGTGTTCGTTCTACTGTTTGTACGTTCGTGTTCTCTGTACCAAAACAGAGTCGACAAAGGCTGTGTCGAGCAATTCGCGAGCGATTATCCACCGCAACAGGCTTCGCGCTTTGTACTGCCCTGGAATGTAGGCGAAAGCTACACGCTGTCGCAGGGCAATTGCACACGCTATTCACACAAGCTGGAAGACAATCAGCATATGGCCTTCGATTTTAAGATGCCAATCGGCACGCCGGTGCACGCCGCCGCCGAAGGGCGTGTTGTTTTGGTTGAAGAGCAATTCGAAGATCAGGTCGACCATGCGTTCAAACAGGCAAATTATATTGTCATCAGGCATGAGGACGAATTTCTCTCACACTATGGCCACCTGACATTCAATGGTGCTGCGGTACACGTTGATGATGTGGTGTCACAAGGCGATTTGATCGGCTACAGCGGTCATACCGGCCAATCAGACTATCCTCACCTGCATTTTTTTGTGCAACAACTGGTCGACGACTGCTTTAATCGCAAAGCGCAGGAGTCCAATCTTCGCATCTGCCCGCAAGTGCCAATTGCGTTTTTCAATGCTGATCCGGAGGGGCCAGTATTAAAGGAAGGAACGACTTATACGGCGCTGCCTTATTAGGCCATGTTTAATATGCGTCAAAATGCTGCAGCAGTAGTCTGGCAACATCTCCGGCAAGTAAATCGCCCTTACGAAATGTGACCGGTATTATCGACAAAAGAGTTCCTGATTACCCATGAAGCTCAGCCATCGTGCAACTAGATTTCGCGCTGCAAGCCCCGTAAAAGTGAGATACATCGAAGTTATGACGCTGCCTGTTCGCAAATATCTCCGAGTAAAACATGCTCTGCTGTCATCGTAAGCGCTGTAAGTGACTGATATATCACGCTGAGGATTGACTGAATAATGACTGAGTTTCCTGGGTAATCAGGAAAGAGTTTAACTACCGGGCACCGCTAGCGGCATCAGTTGCATCGCCCCAACAACCATTGCCTCCACCCCACTTTTAATACTCGACTCTGGTTCAATTTTAAACAGCGGTGAATGATGCGACGGTGCTAATTTAACTTCGTCCTGCGGTGTGCCGCCCACAGCAAAATAAACGCCTTTCACATCGTGTTCGGCTTCCACGAAGTACGCAAAATCCTCCGCCCCCATACCGTCACGCGGACTCGTGGTCATATATTCCTCACCAAGCTGTTGCTTGAATGCCGCCCTGATTTTGGCGGCTGTTTTTTCATCGTTTATTGTCGGTGGGGTTGACTCGGTTGGTGAGCGAATGACCTCGGGCAGCTTATCTTCCGGCACGCCCAGTGAGCGGGCTACACCGTCGGCCACGCGGTCAATGCTATCGAGCAAGCGTTGTCGGGTTGCAACATCATCGGAGCGTACAGTGAGCTGCATGTCGACGCGGTTGCCAATAATATTGTGCTTGTTGCCGCCGTGAATGGATCCCACGGTAATCACGGCGGGGTCCAACGGCGCGATGGTTCTACTGACAATGGATTGCAGCGTAACGACTATTTGCGCTGCGACCAATACCGGGTCGATGCCTTTGTGAGGCGAGGCGCCGTGGGTACCCACGCCGTGGACGATAATATCAATCGAGTCGGAGCTTGAACCGACAATTCCGGGAGGCACTTGGATTTTGCCTGCGGGACGATCGGCACTGACATGAAACGCCAGCGCATAGTCAGGTTTTGGAAAGCGCTCATAGAGGCCGTCTTCGAGCATGGCGCGCGCGCCGGAAATGCGTTCCTCGGCGGGTTGGCCTATTAATATCAGCGTGCCGGACCATTGATCCTTTCTGGCTGCCAGTTGCCTGGCCGCTCCTACCAATGCGGTGATGTGTACATCATGACCGCAGGCATGCATAACGGGTTGCTCAACGCCATTGTCATCTTTCTGGCGTACTGTCGACGCGTACGCTAAACCTGACTGCTCCTCTATCGGCAAGCCATCCATATCGGCGCGCAGCATTACCACCGGGCCCTCGCCATTGTGCAGTACGGCAACGATGCCGGTTCCACCGACCTGTTCCGTTACCTCATAGCCGAGAGAGCGAATCTCCTGCGCCATGCGTTTGGCGGTTTTGAATTCCTGATTAGACAGCTCCGGATTAGCGTGGAAGTGCAGGAACAGCGCCTCGAGATTGTCTTCATAGTCAGCGGCGACGGCCTCGCGCAGCGCTTCTGACTCGGCGTTAACGAGAGTCGAGAAATACAGCAAGGTAAGCGCAAGCACGAAATTTCTAAACATTTTATTATTGCTCCGTTTAGTTTCTACTCTGGCTGGTATTGTAGTGTATCGAAAATAGCGTTGCTATAGCGAGTCGCCAACGGGCCAGCAGCCAGACGCGTTTTCGCAGGCATGACTTGAAAAATCAGGCGCCAACGCTACGTCATTCTCTATCTTCTTTATGGTAACCGCATGCCGCACGCAATTATAATCTCGGAGCTGGTAAAAAACATAGTCGCTGCCGAACAGCGCATTCGGCCTTTTGTGCAGCAAACGCCGCTCGAAACGTCGCTGGTATTGAGTAGCGATACCACGCAAGTGCTGCTCAAGCTGGAGAATCTGCAAGCGACCGGCTCGTTTAAATTGCGCGGTGCAACCAACAAGCTGCTGTCGTTAAGCGCTGTAGAGCAGGCTCGGGGGGTTGTTACAGCGTCCTCCGGCAACCACGGTGCCGCAACCGCGTATGCGGGCAAAAAGCTGGGCATAGACGTGCTGGTGTTCGTGCCAGAGCAGGCCTCTACTAACAAAATCGACGCGATAAAACGTTTAGGCGCTGCCGTTCGGTTGCATGGTGATGATGGCGTTATCACCGAACGCCATGCACGCGCTTACGCCGCTGCACACGGCATGCCCTATGTATCGCCTTATAACGATCTGGATGTGGTGGCCGGGCAGGGCAGTGTCGGCGTTGAACTGGCCCGCCAGTGCGCTGATCTCGATGCCGTCTTTATTGCAGTTGGCGGCGGCGGGTTAATCGCAGGCGCAGCCGCCGCCTTAAAAGCCGCGATTCCGCACGTGCAAATCGTAGGCTGTTCGCCAATTAACTCGGCGGTGATGATTGAATCACTCAAGGCAGGCAAGATTCTCGACCTGGCTTCCAGGCCGACTCTATCCGACGGCACGGCCGGCGGAGTAGAGGAGAACGCCGTGACGTTTGCGCTGTGCCAGGCGCTGGTAGACGATTACGTGCTGGTCAGCGAGGATGAGATCAGGACTGCCCTCAGAGCTTTTCTGGCGACGCAACATCTACTGATTGAAGGCGCCGCAGCCGTTGTGCTGGCGGCCTTCGACAAAACTCGGGCACAGTATCAAGGCAAGAAAGTTGCGCTGGTGATTTGTGGCGCAAATATTGGTCTTGAAGATCTGAAAAAGGTGCTTGCGTAAATCCGTCCTAAAGCAATGCTGTTTTGCGCCATCGTCATACCGTTGTAACAATTGTGTTTTTTAATGCCAACTGCGCTCAGTAGCAACGGCATTGAACATGAAAATGGACAAAAAAAGTACGATATTGATCGTTGACGATGAAGACTCAATACGCGACATGGTGCAGCTTGCCCTGCAAATGGCAGGTTTTGACTGTCTGCAGGCTGCTAACGCCCGCGACGCGCAAGCGTTGATACTGGATAGTTGTCCCGATCTCGTCTTACTTGACTGGATGATGCCGGAAACTAACGGCTATGAGTTGCTGCGGCGGTTGCGTAATGACGAACTGACGCGCGACATGCCGGTGATTATGCTAACTGCCCGTGCTGAAGAGGGCAATAAAGTGCATGGTCTGGAGGGTGGTGCCGACGACTACATCACGAAACCGTTTGCACCGCGTGAGTTGACGGCCCGCATCAAGGCGCTGCTGCGCCGATTGACACCCAGTGAAAATGAGCCGCCACTGCAGGTGGAGGGTCTGACTCTGGACCCACTCGCCCATCGCGTGTATGCCGACGGCACGCCGCTGCAAATGGGGCCTACCGAATTCAATCTGCTGCATTTTCTGATGAGCAACCCCGACCGTGCCTACAGTCGCTCCCAGCTACTCGACCATGTGTGGGGCACGAACGTGTATGTTGAAGAGCGCACCGTCGACGTGCATGTCGGTCGCCTGCGCAGATCGCTGCGCAGCTCCCGGCACAAGCTGCAGGACTACGGTGGCTTTGTGCAAACAGTGAGGGGTGCCGGTTATCGGTTCTCGGCGGCCGGTTGCCGTGTGGCGGCGAACAGCGCAGGCCATTGACGGTGCTGCCCGGCTGGCGCGCTGAACTGGGCAGAATTTGTCTGCTGCTGGTTGGCCTGCTGGTGTTTGGCTTGACTAGCGGCTATCTACTGCAGTTTCTGCTGGCTGGTCTGGCGCTGTATTTAGTGCGGCTGTTATGGCAAATGCACAAACTGCAGCAATGGCTGGCGAGCAGTTCAGTCGCTTTGCCGCCTCCCATAGGCAGCGGCATTTGGGGCGAGATATTTGAGCGCATCTATGTGCTGTTGCGCCAACGCGAGCAGGAGCGTGACCGCCTGCAGCAATCGGTTAGCTACTTACAGGAATCGTTCTCGGCAATTGACGCCGGTGTGGTGATGCTGAGTTCCATGCAGGCAATACAGTGGAGCAACTCGGCCGCCGAGCGATTGCTGGGTTTGAAGCTGCCGGAGGACCGTGGCCAGTTGTTGGCCAACCTGGTGCGCGACCCGGCGTTTAGTCGCTATCTGGCGGCTAATAATTGCACCGCGACGTTAAAGATTGCGTCGCCGGTTAACAGTGCGCTGCGCCTGGAAATTCAGGTAACGGTATTCGGTGAGCAAAATCGCGTTGTGTTCGTGCGTGATATTACCGCACTGCATAAGCTGGAAACAGTGCGTCAGGACTTCGTTGCGAATTTGTCGCACGAACTGCGCACACCCTTAACCGTGATTCACGGCTATATCGAAACTTTGGAGGGGGTGATCGGCAAACTTGGCCCGCCGTGGCCAAAAGCTTTGACGCAAATGCACCAACAAACTACGCGAATGGAAGTGCTGCTGCGCGATTTGCTGCTGCTGTCCAACCTGGAGAGTATGGCCGCCATCGAGGAGTCGGCAGATGAGCAGGTAGCACTGCGGCTTATGCTGGAAACCTTAAGGGAGACCGCGCTGGCTGCGACCGAAGGATCGCGACAGGTAACGCTAACTTGCGACCCCGCGCTACATATGCAGGGTAACCGACTGCAGCTTGAAAGTATTTTTTCCAACCTGATTTTTAATGCAGTCAAGTACAGCGAAGAGGGCGGCAAAATTAACATTAGTTTTTATCTGCACAAAACCCAAGCTGTGTTTAGCGTGGCGGATGACGGCATAGGTATCGACCCCGTGCACATCCCCCGGCTGACGGAGCGCTTCTACCGGGTCGATAAAAGCCGTTCGGTAAAGCGGGGCGGAACCGGTCTGGGGCTGGCGATAGTTAAGCACGCGCTGCGCTACTATGCCGCTGAACTGCGCATTCAGAGCGAGCCAAATAAGGGCAGTGTCTTCAGCTGTCTGTTTCCGGCTGACAAATTCACGTTGCTATCCGCCAACAGGCAAAATGTTGTGCCATTAACCGCTCTGTCATCCTAGTGTCACATTGGCTAACTATCATGCGCACTATCGACACAATTACTGCACTTTTTGAACTTTTATTAAACCCTTAAGGAGACACTGATGAAAAAGACTTTGCTTGCTGCCACTATGGCCGCAGCCGTACTGCAGGCCCCCGCCGCGCTGGCGCGTGACACAATTAGTGTTGTCGGTTCGTCTACGGTGTACCCATTCACAACAGTCGTTGCCGAACGGTTTGGCAAAACGACATCGTTTCGCACCCCGAAGATAGAATCCACCGGCACCGGCGGCGGCATGAAGTTGTTTTGCCAGGGCGTTGGTGCGCAATATCCCGACATCACCAACGCTTCACGGCGCATCAAGTCCTCCGAGTTTGAGATGTGCCAAAAGAACGGCGTCAAGGATATCCTCGAGGTCAATATTGGCTACGATGGCATCGTGTTGGCTAACTCGCGTAAGTCTCCCGTGTTAGAGCTGAGTACGCGCGATTTGTTCCTCGCGATGGCGAAGGATGTGCCCGACCCCAAGGGGGGCGAAAAACTGGTCGCCAATCCTTACAAGACCTGGAAGGATGTCAACCCGGCGTTGCGCGATGTCAAGATCGAAGTACTGGGACCACCGCCCACCTCCGGCACGCGGGATGCGTTCGTCGAGCTGGCGATGGAGGGTGGCTGCACGTCATTTGCCTGGATTAAGGCGTTAAAAGACTCAGACGAAGATCGCTACGCGGCCATTTGCCACGGCATGCGCGAGGATGGCGCGTTTATCGAAGCCGGCGAAAACGATAATCTGATTGTGCAAAAACTGAAAGCCAACAAGTCTGCTTTCGGCGTGTTTGGCTACAGCTTTCTGGAGGAGAACGAGGACAGCGTGCAAGGCGCGGTTATCGACGGCAAAGCGCCCAGCTTCGAAACCATAGCCGATGGTTCTTACGAAATCTCACGGCCATTGTATATTTATGCCAAGAAAGCTCACATTGGTGTGGTTCCCGGCCTGGAGGAATTCCTCGCCGAGTTCGTCAGCAAGAAAGCGATGGGCGAAGAGGGATATTTGTCGGACCGCGGACTAATTCCTCTGCCGTCGGACGAATACCAACGCGTGGTGTCCGCAACGACCGAAAAGTCGTCGATGAGTTTGTAACTGAGTGCAGGCCTGACGGCCCGGTGGCGAGGACATTGCCTCCATCGGGCCGTTCTTTTATGTACAGGATGCACGGTATGGCACACGCTACATCCTTGTAGCGAGCCCTGCGGGCAGCCTTTAGCTGTGCAAATCGGCTTTCCTGCGGATTTGTCCCGAGAGGCAGGACGCCGGTAGGGACGCTTACAAATTAGCTAGTGAGGAATATATGTCGACAGGTATGTTATTTCTGGTTGTGATCGCGCTGGCGGCGGGTGCTCACTACCTCGGCTATACGCGCTCGATGGCTTTGAGCCGCCCCCTGGGCGGCAGCAAACATCTGGCTTCGCTGCCCTCTTATTATGGCGTCTTTGTCGCGCTGGCATGTCTGCTACCGGCCCTGCTGCTACTACTGCTCTGGTTGTTTTTTGAGGACCAGGTACTGCAGCGGCTGGTCGTGCATAGCCTGCCCGCCGCGACCCAGGCGTTGGATGCCCAGCCGCTGGGTCTGCTGCAAGACACTATTCGTAATCTCGCTTACGGTAATCGTGGCGTTGACGGCGGCACCGAGGTAGAGCAAGCGGCATTCTACTTGCAGGAACTGCGCCACAGCGCTGCCAACTACCGAATGGTAGTCACGCTACTGGTGGCGCTTGCGGGTCTGGCGTACGGCTGGTCGCGTGTCTCGCCGCGCTTCATCGCACGCGTGGCGGTGGAAAAGGTTTATCATGCGCTGTTGGTGGCGTGTGCTTCGCTGGCTATTCTCACCACGGCCGGCATACTGCTGTCTGTGCTGTTCGAGTCTATGCGGTTCTTCAACCAGGTCGCCATTACTGAGTTTCTGTTCGGGCTGGAGTGGAGTCCGCAGATCGCGCTGCGCGCCGACCAACAAGGCGCCTCCGGCAGTTTCGGCGCCATCCCCCTGTTTGTCGGCACCTTGTTGATTGCCCTGATTGCCATGCTGGTAGCGGTGCCAGTGGGCTTGATGTCGGCGATTTATCTCGCCGAATATGCAGCACCCCAGGTTCGCGCCCGGATTAAACCCATCCTTGAGATCCTCGCTGGTATTCCCACCGTGGTGTACGGCTTCTTCGCCGCCCTGACTGTGGCGCCGCTGATTCGCGGCTGGGGTCAGTCGCTGGGACTCGACGTGTCGTCGGAAAGTGCCTTGGCGGCCGGTTTGGTTATGGGCATCATGATTATCCCTTTTGTGTCATCTCTGTCAGACGATATCCTGCATGCCGTGCCGCAATCGATGCGCGACGGCTCGCTTGGCATGGGCGCCACCCATTCAGAAACCGTTAAGCGCGTCGTCATTCCGGCCGCATTGCCCGGCATCGTCGCCGCGATTCTGCTCGCCGTGTCGCGCGCGATAGGCGAGACCATGATCGTGGTAATGGCGGCGGGATTGTCTGCCAATCTGACCGCCAACCCGTTGGAATCGGTGACAACGGTGACCGTACAAATCGTCACCCTGCTGGTCGGCGACCAGGAATTCGACAGTGCCAAAACGCTGGCTGCCTTTGCCCTGGGATTGATGCTGTTTGTGGTCACCCTGGGACTTAACTTTATTGCCTTACACGTTGTTAAAAAATACCGGGAGCAGTATGAATAGTCAGGAGTCGAGTATAGAAACGATTCGTCGCGGTATCAAAAAGAGAAACCGGGCGGAGCGCCGCTTCCAATGGTGGGGTAAAGCCGCCGTCGGTTTTGCCCTGCTCTGTATCGTCGTCTTGTTCGTTGATATTTTCAGCAAGGGCATGTCGGCATTTCAGCAAACCAATATACAGTTAACACTGCGTTATGACCGCGAGGCCCTGGGCGTCGGAGCACAGGTGACCGAGGCCCAACTGCGAGCGGCGGATTACAGTGCCGTGATCAAACAGGCGCTAAGTGAGCGTTTTCCGGAAGTCACCGATCGCAGCGGCAAGAGAGCGCTGAATAAATTGGTCAGCAGCGGCGCCGGCTATGCCTTACGTGACCGCTTGATGGCTGACCCGCAGTTGGTAGGTGAAAGCGAAACACGGTGGCTTCTAGCCGGCGGCGACGTAGATACCTACGTTAAGGAGTTTGCCGGGAAGAAAGAAGGGGGGCGCCTCAAGGAGGAACAGCGGCAGTGGGTTGACCAGTTGACTGAATCGGGCGAGCTGAAAAAACGTTTTAACAGCAACTTTTTCACCCTCGGCGATTCTCGGGAACCGGAGACGGCCGGCATCCTGGGTGCTACGATTGGCTCGGCGTTGACATTGGTCGTGACCCTGCTGCTGTCGTTTCCTATCGGTGTTGCCGCCGCCATCTATCTGGAAGAATTTGCGCCGCGCAACCGCTGGACCGAGTTGATAGAAGTGAACATCAACAATCTGGCCGCCGTGCCCTCCATTATTTTTGGTTTGCTCGGCCTGGCGATCTTTATCAATTTCTTCGGCCTGCCGCGTTCGGCACCGCTGGTGGGCGGCATAGTGTTGACTCTAATGACGCTGCCGACGATTATCATTTCCAGCCGGGCCGCGATCAAAGCGGTGCCACCATCGATCCGTGATGCAGCGCTCGGTCTCGGCGCTTCAAAAATGCAGGCAGTCACACACCATGTGCTGCCCAGCGCCATGCCGGGCATGCTCACCGGCGCCATCATTGGCATGGCGCAAGCGCTGGGCGAGACTGCGCCGCTGCTGATGATTGGCATGGTCGCGTTTATTGTTGACGTGCCCACCGGCATTACCGATTCGGCCACCGTGCTGCCGGTGCAAATCTACCTCTGGTCCGACAGCCCCGAACGCGGCTTCGTCGCGCTGACATCGGCGGCGATTATGGTATTACTGATGTTTCTGATTACGATGAATACGCTGGCCGTCATATTGCGCAAACGCTTGGAGAAACGCTGGTGAGGAGACCATAGCCAATGACCGAAACAGTGATGGAGAAATCAATGATCGACACCGTTATGAACAATGTCATGAACAAAGCCATGAACAAAGCCGAGACACCATTCGAACAGCCCGCGAAAATCGAGCGTAAGACCGAGTCGCTGGCGCAGGGGCTGGAACAGACAGTCGGCGAGCCATTCGTTGACGATCCAAAAATGGCGCTGCGTAATGTGGATGTATTCTATGGCGACAAGCAGGCGATCTTCGGTGCCAGTCTGGACATCGCCAGGCACCAGATTATTGCCATGATTGGCCCTTCCGGCTGCGGTAAATCGACGTTTTTGCGCTGCTTGAATCGCATGAACGATACCATTGAAGGCTGTCATGTCAGTGGCGATCTACAGCTTGAGGGAGAAGATATTTACGACCCCAAGGTGGATATTGTGCAGCTAAGGGCACGGGTCGGCATGGTATTTCAAAAGGCTAATCCGTTCCCGAAATCGATTTACGAAAATGTAGCGTATGGACCACGCATTCATGGCCTCGCCAATCGTCGCAGCGAGCTTGATGAGATAGTTGAGCGTAGCCTGCAGCGCGCTGGTCTGTGGGAAGAGGTGAAAGACAGGCTACAGCAACCGGGCACCGGTTTGTCTGGCGGTCAGCAACAGCGGCTCTGCATCGCTCGTGCTATCGCCATCAATCCAGAGGTAATTCTAATGGACGAGCCTTGTTCGGCGCTGGACCCGATTGCCACAGCGCGCATAGAAGAGTTGATGACGGAGTTAAGCCGTAACTATACGATTGCGATTGTGACGCATTCCATGCAGCAGGCGGCTCGCGTATCGCAACGCACTGCTTATTTTCACTTGGGCAAAGTGATCGAGATTGGTGATACCGACCAGATATTTACCACGCCACGGCACCAACTGACCGAGGACTATATCACCGGCCGCTTTGGTTGATGAGAGCCTTTAGCGCACATAGAGAGCCATCAGCGCATATAGAGAGCCTTCAGCGCACATAGAGAGCCCTCAGCGTACATTGAGAGCCTTCAGCGCACATAGAGAGCCCTCAGCGTACATTGAGAGCCCTCAGCACACATAGAAAGCCTTTAGCGCAGCACTTTTGTTTAAGGAGAGGGCCTGCTCCGCAAGCGGTGCGCTGTCACGCAGTAAACATTGCCGAATCACGCGGAAAGCGTAGGATGCGCCGTGCGCACCACAAAGCTCGTGCACAGACTACGAGCTGATAGGTGCTTACAGCGCACCCTACGGATCGAATTACTTGTCCATATCTACGTTTGATAAGAGAGAAAGTCATGAATAAGCTACACCTCGACCAACACATTTCGCAACGCTTCAACGCAGACCTGGAAGCCATTAAGAGCCAGACTATGGCGATGGGCGGGCTGGTAGAACAGCAGGTTGGTGAAGCGTTGACGGCGTTGATCGAAGCTGACAGCGATATGGCCGAACTGGTGCTCAGCCGCGAGCGGCAGGTTAATGCTATGGAACTGGTCATAGACGAAGAGTGCGCTCGCATTTTGGTCAAGCGGCAACCGGCCGCGTCGGACTTGCGTATGGTGTTGGTGATTACCAAAACCGGACGTGACCTGGAGCGTATCGGCGACGAGGCCAAGAAGATTGCCAAAATGGCGCTGGCCTGCGCAGAGAAGGGGCAGGCGCCGCGCGGCTACATTGAAGTGCGCCATATTGGCGAGACCGTTAAACAGATGGTGCATGACTCACTGGACGCGCTGGCGCGCTTCGATGTGAGAACGGCGCTACAGGTGGTGCAAAAGGATAGAATAGTCGATCAGGACTACCGTACTGCCACCCGCGAATTGATAACCTATATGATGGAAGACCCACGCAGCATGACGCGGGTGATGGACATTATGTGGGTGCTACGTTCGCTGGAGCGAGTCGGCGATCACGCTCAAAATATCGCCGAGTATGTGTTTTATCTGGTGAAAGGCAAAGACATGCGCCATGTCAAGCTGGAAGAGCTCGAGGCCTCGTTTGGAGAGTCATAAATCGGAAGAAAGCTGCCATTGTCGTGTGAGTCGGTGCTGGCGGGCTAAGCCATCAATCAATATTTCAACCGCTTCGCTTTCACGGCCAACAATATTAGCTACGCAGCGCGGGAGATATGCTGGGTTACTGGCAGTTCTTTCCACCGCTTGGCGACGACACCGAGGGATGGGGAGTCATACCGGTGTGGGGTTTCGCCGAGATTGTCGCTTCAAACGTGAGTGACCTTCCTGTCGGTGACCGCCTGTTTGGCTATTTTCCACCGGCTGACCAGTTAACCATGACGCCGGTGAACATCGCTGCGCAATCTAGAGTTGGTCAAGTCACTCGGGATATATGGAAGTTGCATCAGCTACCAAGCTATTGATACAGGCCTCGCGACGGTCATTGTTGACATGTCGGGCAACAATCAGGTGCTCGGTGAACTGCATACGCTGCTTGGTAATAATATGCGATTTGCGTTAAGGTCGGGTTAACACATTGGGATGAAACTGCGGCGAATGAAGGCGTTATCGCCGAACGCAGTGAGTTCTTCTTCGCCCCGGCGTATATTCAAAAGCGTGTTAAGGATTGGGGCGCAGAAGGCTTTGATCAGAAAGCCGCAAACTTCTTTACTGACACGGCGATTAAAAGTCGCGACTGGCTGAAGCTTAAAAAGTTGTCAGGCTTGCAAGGCCTCAGCACGGTTTATGCGGATGTATGCGCCGGTCGCGTGGCGGCCGATGAGGGGATTATTATCGAGCTTTAGGCGGAGAACTGTTAATCTGCAGCTCTCGTCTGTTAGTAGTCTGGAGTTTTTGAATGTTGGATATTGATTTTGTGCGGCGGCAATTCCCGGCTTTTGCGGAACCCTCGCTGGCCGGCTGGGCATTCTTCGAAAATGCCGGCGGCTCGTATGCATGCAAACAGGTGATCGACCGGCTGACCGAATTTTATACTCGCACCAAAATGCAGCCCTATGCTCCTTACCCTGCAGGTCAAAAGGGTGGGGCGGCGATGGATGATTCTTACCAACGAATCGCCGCGTATTTAAATGTACATCCCGATGAAGTTAACTTTGGCCCATCGACCACGCAAAACGTTTATGTGCTGGCGCAGGCGTTTTTTGCCAACTGGTCGGCGGGGGATGAGATTGTTGTTACCAATCAGGATCACGAAGCGAATGGCGGCGCCTGGCGCAGGCTGGCTGCGCGCGGCATTACAGTGCGCGAATGGCAGGTTGATCCAGCGACGGGTTTGCTCAACATTGACGACCTCGACAAATTGCTGTCTGGCAAAACGCGACTCGTCGTGTTCCCCCATTGCTCCAATATTGTTGCGCACGTAAACCCGGTTGCAGAGATTTGCGCGTTGGCCCACGCGGCAGGTGCCAAAGCGCTGGTTGACGGAGTCTCTTACGCCGCCCACGGTTTTCCGGACGTACCAGCGCTCGGCGCCGATGTTTATCTGTTCTCGCTTTACAAAACCTACGGCCCGCATCAGGGTCTGATGGTCGTTCGAGCCGCTACGCTGGCTGAGTTGGAAAATCAGAACCATTTTTTTAATGCCAGCTACGCGCACAAAAAAATTGTGCCGGCGGGGCCGGACCATGCCCAAATTGCTGCCGCCGGTGGCATTGCCGAGTATTTCGATTTAATCCACGCTCACCATTTTCCGAAGAGAACAGTCGATGCGGCACAGCGCGGTCGCGATATTCACGGCCTGTTTCAATCCCACGAACAAGTGCTACTGCAAACGTTGCTGGACTATCTGGCCACGCGTGATGACGTGCGCATTCTCGGTCCAGACAATGCGGCCATTCGTGCCCCTACTGTCGCCGTCCAACTACAAGGCGACCCCGAACAAACGGCGATCAAACTGGTGGAGCACAAGGTCATGTGCTGGAGCGGCAGCTTCTATTCCCCCCGGCTGCTGCAAGCACTGGGACTGGACGCGGAAAGAGGGGTGCTGCGCCTGTCACTTGCTCACTACACGTCAATGCAAGATATTGAGCAGCTAATAGCAGCGCTGGAGCTTTGCCTGTGAGTTGAGCTGTGCCTACGTGGAAAATTGCACGGCAAAAACTCAGCGCAGCTTACTCCACGGGTCGATACTCCAATATATCCGCCGGCTGACATTCGAGATAGCAACATATTTTTTCCAGCGTAGCAAAACGTACGCCCTTAACCTTGCCTGATTTTAGATCCAATACTCTTCTGCAACTGCAAAGCGGCAGGAACGCACCAGCGGTCGACTTTCAGGTGATGACAAACTACCATGGCGAAAAAAAACCCAAGTCAAATAGAGACCGAGTATCAATGGCTACGCTCATCCACAAACCGGCTATAGTCCAGCGTCTGCGAAAAATTACCCGCAAACGCAAGCACGCGCGTCAGCATGTGGGTGCGGCGCCCGGCACAATTTTTGAAACACCCGACGCCAGTGAGACTAACATTCGGGCTCAGCTGTACGGTACCGCAAGCGGTGGTGCAAAAGAAATCTTCGAGTTAGGGCAAATTAAACAACTGCAGCAACAGCAAGCCGACGGATCGATACTGTGGGTTGATATTCAAGGGCTTGCCAATGTCACGACTATAATATCGATCGCTCAGCACTTCAATTTGCACCCACTTGTTATCGAAGATGTGGTTAACGTAGGGCAGAGGCCCAAGGCTGAAGTGCATGACAACGACTACGTTGTGGTGTTGATGCGTGAACCCTGCGCTGGCCCCCCATTTGATTCAGAACAGCTAGCCATCGTCTTCGGGCCAGGTTTCGTACTGACCTTTCAGGAGCGACACGGCGATATCTTCAACCCGGTTCGGCAGCGATTGAGTGCAGGATCCCGGCGCTTGCGCGACATTGGTGCAGCCTATCTGGGTTACTCGCTAATCGACGCGGTGATAGACGGTTATTTTCCGATTCTGGAAGGCTACGGCGATCTAACGGAAGCGATGGAGCAGAAGGCCATTGAGGAACCTGCTCCCGATATGATTACGGAGATTCATGTGCTCAAGCGTGAATTACTGGAAATACGCCGTGCGTTATGGTCGCAGCGTGAAGCGCTGAATGTACTGCTGCGCGACGATACTGCGTTGATTTCTGACCCACTAAAGATCTATTTTCGTGACTGCGCCGATCACAGCTTCCAACTATTAGACCTGGTCGAATCTTATAGAGAGGTCTCGCAAGGCCTGGTTGACCTGCACCTGTCATCGGTGTCGAATCGAATGAGCGAGATCATGAAAGTGCTGACCGTACTGGCTACCATTTTTATACCGATGACATTCATTGCCGGATT
>JBBKXJ010000203.1:0-6098 GCA_037969395.1 Pseudomonadales bacterium | reverse complement strand
GGCAGCTTCATCACACTGCCGGCACTAATTTTTGTCGGGGTGCCACCCGTTGCTGCAAACGCAACAGGCACGGCGGCTCTGCTACCCGGCTATATTGCCAGCGCCTGGCGCTTCCGACGCGATATGGAATTTCCTGCGGCTATTAAGTTCACGACCATCATGCTGATCGCGATTATTGGCGGTAGCGTCGGCGCAGTTATTTTACTGTTCAGCAGTGAAGCGCTATTTTCAGCGCTAATTCCCTGGCTAATACTATTTGCTACCGTCATGTTTCTGGTTGGACCGCGTTTGCTCGGTGCAGCGAGCCAATCGACACCCGCCGCAGCGAAGGCTGCGCCGGCTCAGAACTCGCGCAGGCAAAAAGTGGTAGCACTTGCCGTTGTCTTCTCAGTGTGTGTCTATGGCGGCTATTTCAACGGCGGGCTGGGCATCATTCTACTAGCCGCGCTGGGCTTATTAGGCCAGACCAACTTGCTGGGTATGAACGGCGTCAAAAACTTTATTTCGGCGTTGCTTACTGCTGTTGCCGTCGTGGTCTACGCTGCCGGCGGTGCAATCGCTGTGGAACACCTGTGGGTACTGGGCGCTGCTGCCATTGTTGGTGGCTACGCCGGCGCGACGTTTGCTTATCGAATCTCGCAACGCGTTTTACGAATATTTATTGTCGCTGTCGGTTTATTAATGGCGTTGGGGTTTTTCCTGCTGTGATTGCAATAGCGGTGAGAGATATCGCCACCAGTTTTAACCGCGTAGAATCTTAACTTGAGTCAGCAACTCAAGCCAACTGAGAGAGGCCGGTCATGGGAACCACACTAATAAAAAATGCCACCATCGTCGCCACGTTCGATGCCGCACGCCGCGAAATAGCAAACGGCGGTTTGTACATCCGTGATAACTTGATAGAACAGGTAGGCGTTAGCGCCGAGCTACCGACGCAGGCCGATACCGTACTCGACCTGAGCGATCACATCGTGCTGCCGGGCTTGGTCAACACCCACCATCATATGTATCAAAGCCTGACCCGCGCGGTGCCAGCGGCGCAGGACGCGGAGCTGTTCGGCTGGCTACAAACTTTGTACCCGATCTGGGCGCGCATGACACCAGAGATGATTCACGTCTCAACGCAAACGGCGATGGCCGAACTCATTTTGTCTGGCTGCACTACCTCCAGCGATCACCTCTATGTTTTCCCTGAAGGCTGTCGACTGGACGATAGCATCGAGGCCGCCGAGGAAATCGGCATGCGCTTTCACGCCTGTCGCGGCAGCATGAGCGTTGGCGAAAGCCAGGGCGGATTGCCACCAGACAGCCTGGTGGAAAAGGAACCCGCCATACTTAACGACACGCGTCGCCTGATCGAGACTTACCACGATGCTAACCAATACGCTATGTTGCGCATCGGCGTGGCGCCCTGCTCGCCCTTCTCCGTCAGCCAGGAACTGATGCGCGACTCCGCCGTGCTGGCGCGCGAATATGGCGTGGGGTTGCACACGCACCTTGCGGAAAACACCAATGATATTGCCTATAGTCAAACCAACTTTGGCATGACGCCGGCGGAATACGTGGAGGAGCTCGGTTGGGTTGGCAATGACGTGTGGCACGCGCACTGCGTACAGCTCGACCAAGCTGGCATCGACCTGTTCAGCCGCACCGGCACCGGCGTGGCGCACTGCCCCTGCTCCAATATGCGACTTGCTTCAGGGATAGCACCAATACGCAGCATGCTGGACAACGGCGTAAAAGTCGGCTTAGGCGTCGATGGCTGCGCCTCCAACGATGGCGGCCATATGCTGGCCGAGGCGCGTCAGGCCATGTTACTGCAGCGAGTGGGTTTTGGTCCCGCAGCGCTGTCCGCCCGCGAGGGGCTGGAACTGGCGACCCGAGGCGGCGCCAGTGTATTGGGCCGTGACGATATTGGTCACCTCGCACCCGGAATGGCGGCGGACTTTATTGCCTTTGACCTAAGCCAGATCGAGTTCGCCGGCGGGCTGCACGATCCACTGGCGGCACTGCTGTTTTGCGCGCCAGCCAGTGTTGCCTACAGCGTTATCAATGGCAGAGTGGTGGTGGAAAAGGGTCGCTTGACCACGCTGGACCTGCGGCCGCTGCTGCAGCGGCACAATGCGCTGGCTGCCCAACTGGTGCGTACCGAAAGCTGACGGCGAGAGAAAATTTAACGCGCGGTATTAGTTAACTTCATCCTAAACTTCCACCTGCTACTTGCTCAACCCTGTTTGCGAGAAAGGCAAGGCCGACAGAGATTTTCCAACAAAAAGACAGAATTGGCTAGTGGCTGCGGAACAATAAAAGTTGCAACCCTGGCATCATTCTCCAGCCCGAATTCAACACCCGCAACGAACAGATAGGCCGCTTAAGCCAGCTCTGTGATTGAATCACCCAGGGCGCCAATCAGACTGTCCATCTCCTCGCGCCGGGTGGTAAACGGCAAGCCTAACTGAATGGTGTCGCCGCCATAGCGCACGTAATAGCCCTTATCCCACATCTTCATGCCAATTTGGTACGGTCGCAGCAGCGGCTCGCCCGGAACGGGTTCGATGCTCAGCCCACCGGCGAAACCATAGTTGCGAATGTCGGTGACATATTGCATGCCCTTAAGGCTGTGTAGTTTATCTTCAAATATCGGCGACAGCTCCCTGACGCGCTCAATCAGGCCATCGTTTTCGATCAGGTCCAGGGTCGCCAACGCTGCAGCGCAGGCTACCGGATGGGCAGAATAGGTATAGCCGTGACTCAGTTCCACGGCGTAATCCGGCCCGCCGTTTTCCATAAACGTATCGTATATCGCCTGCTTTACCGCGACTGCGCCCATCGGCACCGTACCGTTAGTCAGCTGCTTGGCCATATTGATAATGTCGGGGACAACACCGAACGCCTCTGCACCGGTTTTTGCGCCCATGCGGCCAAAAGCGGTGATCACCTCATCGAAGATCAGCAGAATGTCGTGCTGATCGCAAATCTCCCGCAGGCGTTGCAGATAACCCTCCGGTGGCGGCAGCACGCCAGCGGAACCGGCCAGCGGCTCAACGATAACGGCGGCGATGTTGGCGGCGTCGTGCAGGGCAATTAGATCCAGCAGGTGGTTGGCCAGTTCCGCGCCATGCTCTGGCAGGCCACGCACAAATTTATTATCCGGCAGCAAAGTATGCGGCAGATGGTCAGCGTCAAGCGTAGCCCCGTACAGCGCACGATTAGCACCAATACCGCCAACGGAAATGCCGCCAAAGTTAACACCATGATAGCCCTTGGCGCGACCGATAAGTTTGGTTTTGCCGGCCTGGCCCCGTTTGCGCCAGTAAGCGCGGGCTATCTTTAAAGAGGTGTCAGCAGACTCGGAACCAGAACCGGTGAAGAACACGCGATTGATTCCTGCGGGCATAAACTCAGTAATGCGCTCTGCCAGCTGGAACGCCTTGGGATGACCAAACTGGAACGCCGGCGAGTAGTCCAGCTGTTTAATTTGCTGGCTGACCGCTGCCACAATTTCGGCGCGGCCATGACCGGCGCCACAGGTCCACAGACCGCTGGCACCATCGAAAATTTCACGCCCGGCGGCGTCGGTGTAGTAGTTGCCTTCCGCGGCAACAATAATTCGCGGCTCCTGCTTGAAATCACGGTTGCCGGTAAAAGCCATCCAATGGGCGTCGAGCTGCGCCTGGGTCAGCCCTGCGCGTGTGCTGTTGTCAGTCATCATGCGGCCCCACTAAAGCGATTGTGGTGGTGATAGCTGGTAAGTATGGCCCAATTATTCTTATGTTCTATTCAAAGTTATTAAACTAAACTTAAGCTTTTGTTTAACTAAGTGCAGGTGATGAATAGCCGGCGTGTGACTTATACCGCCCAGGTCGGCGATATCGATATCCGGCTGTTGCGGATTTTCCGAAGCGTGGTAGAGAGTGGCGGTTTTACCGCCGCCGAGGTGGAGCTCAATATCAGTATTGCGGCCATCAGCATCGCGGTAGCCGACCTGGAGCAACGGCTGGGGATGAAACTGTGCCAACGCGGCCGGGCCGGCTTTTCACTAACCGACGAAGGGAGTGAGGTGTATCAGGCGGTGCTGCAATTGCTGGCGGCGCTGGAAAACTTCAAAACCCAGGTCAATAGCATCACGGCGCAGCTCAAGGGCGAGCTGAATATCGGTATTACCGACAATCTGGTGACCATGGATCACCACATGCGAGTCACCAATTCGCTCGCGGCGTTAAAGCAGCGGGGGCCGAACGTACGCATTAATATCCGTATGATTCCCCCCGGCGACATCGAAAAGAGTGTGCTCGACGGGCGGCTCCACATCGGTGTGATACCGGCGATTAAGCACCTCTCAGGCATGCACTACGTTGACTTATATGAGGAGGAATCACAGCTCTACTGCGGACACAGGCACGGCCTGTTCGCGCTACCGGAAGACCAGCTGACACTATCTTTAATCTACCAGCAGGATAGTGTGCTGCCAGCGGCTGCAGTGCCGCCGGAGAATAAAAATCAATTGCGAAAAATGCGCTCAACTGCCACCGCTACCGACCGGGAAGGTGCCGCGTTTTTGATTCTCTCCGGTGAGTATGTCGGTTTTCTACCGACCCATTATGCCAGGGCGTGGGTTGACGCAGGAAGAATGCGACCGCTGCTACCTGAGGCGTTTAACTACCAAACCCGTTACGCAGCGATCACCCGCAAGGGTGCACGCTCGAATCTTGTGCTGCAGACTTTTCTCGAAGAACTTAACCGGGCAGAGGATGATTAGTTCTCTTTAAGTTGCTGATCCCGCAGTAAGTGATACAGAATTAAATTGCAGCCGACAAAGTCCGAACCCACTCCTTATTTTTGTGCACTAATGCCACTCTTTGCCGCTAGTCCGCGGTCCCGCCCGGCGCTACTATCGCGCCTTCGCAATTTTGCGCCTGGTTGCGATCTGCAGACCGGGAGGTGCCGTTGCCTCAGGGTCAAATTAAATTGCTTTCTAGCGTAGTGACATTTAAAAATGCGTAGTTCAGGTACTGTGACGCAGACCGAGAAGATCATAGATTTTGTTGGCTGGCGCAAAGTAGCGGCGGTGGCATCGATGCTTATGGTCGTTGCCTCTTTACTGTCAATCTTCGTCAACGGCATGAAAATGGGGCTCGACTTCACTGGCGGCGCCGAGTTTGAGGTGCGCTTCGAACAACCGGTTGAATTGCAGACGATTCGTGACACGCTGGCGGCAGCAGGCTATGAAAACGCGGTCGTGCTGAGCTTCGGCGCCGAAACCGATGTGCTGGTGCGGCTGCCGCAGCAGACGGCTGATGATACCGCCGCACAGCAAATGACTGACTCCCTGCTCAACACCCTGGAGCAAAAAACCAGTGGCTCGGTAACCTTGCTCAGCGTCAGCATTGTGGGGCCGCAGGTGGGCGACGATCTGCGTGACCAGGGCGGCGTGGCCCTCATCGTTGCGCTAGCGGGTGTGATGCTTTATGTGGCCGTGCGTTTTCAGTACAAATTTGCCGTCGGTGCCGTGGTTGCATTGATCCACGATGTCATTATCACGGTTGGCCTGTTTTCATTATTCCAGTGGGACTTCGACCTCACCGTGCTGGCAGCGATGCTTGCGCTGATTGGTTATTCCCTGAATGACACTATCGTAGTGTTCGACCGTATTCGCGAAAACTTCCGCAAACTGCGCGGCAGCACCCCAATTGAGATCGTTAATGTGTCGCTGACCCAGACGCTGTCGCGCACGATAGTGACCGGACTCACGACTTTACTGGTGCTGCTGGCGCTGTACTTGTTCGGCGGAGAAACGCTGCGCGGATTCTCATTAGCGCTGATTATCGGCATAATCGTCGGCACCTACTCGTCAGTCTATATCGCCTCGAGTATTGTGCTGTATATGAACATCACCAGTACCGATCTGGCAAAGCCGGAAAAAGGTGAGGCAGTCGCTGATGATGGTCTGCCTTAGGAACGGTCACGAAATAACTTGACGTTCTTGCTTGTCTTTTCGCCCGTCTTCTTCGTCCCCTCGAGGGCCTACTTTTGGTGCGGTAACAGTGACATAGTTCGACTATGCGCCTGTTACCACGCCTCGAATACGAACCACCCTT
>JBBKXJ010000202.1:0-11860 GCA_037969395.1 Pseudomonadales bacterium | reverse complement strand
GATCGGTTGCAGCAAGCGACGCGACTTGTCGGTGTTGCCGTTGTCCCACCAGCTGCTAATCGGCGCGAAGCGTTGCATGGCTGTACCCGCACCGCCGCGGCCGTCTGCAATACGGTATGTTCCAGCCGCGTGCCATGCCATTCGCACCATCTGTGGACCGTAGTTATGATAGTCCGACGGCCACCAGTCCTGCGACGTGGTCAGGAACGCTTTGATGTCACTTTTTAGCGCGTCAAAGTCGAGCTTCGCACAGGCCTCAGCGTAGTCGAAGTCGCCGCCCAGCGGGTCAGAAGCGAGACCGTTCTGATGAAGCAGCTCAACTCGCAGACGATCAGGGTACCAGTCTTCAAGGGTCGGTGGCGTACCAGTGACGCCGCCAATTTGATCGCCCGTAGACGTGCTGTAGTAGCCGCAGCGTGCTCATCACATGCGCGTGTCATGTCCGGCAATCCGTTAGAAGGGTATCATTAGCGGCACTGGTGCAAATAGCCGTCCTGGTGCATTGTAGGTGCGAACCCGGCAGGACCGTATTATTATGAACTTGTTCAAGCAGCGTCGCGTGGCTGCGCTACGCTTGCCTGTGACAAACCGGCCGCTCGTTAGTGATCTTATACTATGAAATTATTCTTTTATCTTGTTGTTCTATTGTTAGCTGGGTGTGGCTCATCAGTTCCATATATTCCCGAGACGCAACAGCTGGATGATTCTCGCTTACCAGTACCCGATGTTACCTTATCCGTATCAAACCTGAGTTCCTGCACGGATGCCGATGAAGACTCAATACAGATCGATTCGAAATCTCCAATCACCGTATTGGTACACGGCTGCAATGGTTCAGCTGGCCGTTTTAGATCGCTCGCACAACTTTATGCTTTTCACGGACAACAGGCAGTTTGTTACAGTTATGACGACAGAGACAAGCTGGTCGATAGCGCAGAAAAACTGGCCGCGGCTCTCGGTAAGCTGGCCAACGCTACTAATAATCAGGAACTGTCGATTCTAGGGCATAGCATGGGCGGCTTAATAGCGCGCAAAGCACTCGATTCGGACGACAAAATATTCAACACATCAAGTGATAGAAAGCTGGAACTGATAACGGTGTCTGCGCCTTTTGCCGGCATTGCAGCAGCGAAATATTGTGGTGATCGATCTTTGCACTGGTTGAGTTTGGGTGTTGTCCCTGGTATCTGCTGGCTTATCGCTGGTGATAATTGGTATGAGATCACGTCATCGTCAAATTTTATTACGTACCCCAAACCTATGCTTGCATCGGTACAAAGACACCTTAAGGTTGTTACCAATGAGAAAGACGCTTGCCGTCTGCAGAGCAAGGATGGCAAGTGCATTGAAAGCGATGATATTTTTGAATTGCCTGAACAGTATCAGCCCGTGATTGATAACGGCCCAAAAGTCGTGGGCGTGCAGGTTGATGCCGGTCACGTCGAAATTATCGGTAATAAGCAAGTTGCTCCCATAAAGCTGATATCGATTTTGCAAGAATATGGCATGCTTTCTCCTACACCACCGGATCGGAAAGCAGCTTTTGAAAAATTACTTGCGAACCTGTATTGAGTCAATGTATTAGCGCAGTTGCCAGTAACCAGCTGCTCGCCCAGATAGCCATTCATTGTTATCGCACGGTGAAAAATTTTTTTGAATCCCTCAACATCCCCTTCATGGGTTGCTGTTATATAGGCTTGCGCGATTGCGTTCACCGCGTCGCGGTCACTATTACTCATGCTTGCTGCTCCACATTAATTTTAATAAACCCCGTTTTGCTGTCCTATGGCTTTGAATCTGCCGTATGGCAGGCCACACAGGAACGAATCGGACCGTGCTTTTCACCCTCATGCTGATTTTCTTCGTGGCAGCCGCGGCACAGTGTATGAAACTGCTGTTCCAGCTTGAAGCTGATAGCGGCGTCACGCAGATGACAGTCAATGCACAATCCCTGGCCGCTATCATCTGTATAGTTATGGTGACAATCGACACACTTTTGGTGTTTGTGGTCTACATGCGCAAAGGTCATTGCCAACCGCGGTTGGAAGCGTTGCTCAAACTGAGGCGCCTTATAGGCTTCTGTCGACGAGTAGAACAGCCAGCCAAACAGCGGTATCAAACTTGCCAGTAAGGCCATCACCCCAACCTTCATGGCTGTAATACGTTGCGGCTAAGCGAGAAAACGAGGGCAAAACACAGGGCTAACGTTGCAAAGCCGAATGCAGAGTACCCTCGAACGTGAAACCGTTCGACCAACGGACCTGGTAGAAAAACCGCCATCAATAGTAGCGCCATGCCCGCGTATTGAAAAACATTACGCAGATAGAACGCGCTGCCAATAATGTGGAACAGCGCGGCAGCAATTGCAAGCCAGCTCAACGTTCGGTGCCAGTGGCGGAAGCGCGGGTGGTTTAGAAACACCTGTTTGCGGCCGCCGGGTGTGGCACTGATAATCAGGAAACCAAGCAGTAACAGGCTGAGCAGCCCTGCCCACATATAAGGCGGCGCGCCGGGTTTTAGGTAGTCCAGCACGATGCGGTCGGTCGCCAGCAACAGCACCGCGTGCAGCAGCACAAGCAGCAACACAATATAGCTGAAGGCTTGATGATAGCGGACGGGAACACGCGCGGCATGTTGCGTGCAGAGATATATGAACCCCGCCATTGCGGCGAAGCCGAGACCATTGGCAAAATCCCAAACCCAGCCGGCCCCCGTTCGCGAGCCGGCATTTACCAGCAGCAGTACGGCGGCGAAGATTACGATCGATAAGGCGTCAGGCTGGTGCTTTCTCAGTGCCGGCACGGCAACCGGACCTGAATGGAACCTGCGCAAGCGTCGCGTGGAACAGCCAGAAGATACGCTGCCACGTTATCCGCTCCTGATGGCGACCGGTTCAATAGGCCGATTGGCTATAGTACTCTGCGACGTCGTTAATTTGCTGCTCCGACAATTCGTTCGCAATCACATTCATCAATGGTGCCGTCTGTTCACCGGAACGAAAAGCAAGCAAGCGTTTTTGCAGGTACTCTCTTTTCTGCCCGGCCAGGTTCGGCCACTGCTGGTTTACTGTGACGCCACCCACACCGTGACAGGAGATACATCTGGCACGCACATTCGCGCCCGCGCTCTGCAGGCTGGCAGTCGATGCATTACCCGGAGTCTGCAAGTTCGCAAAGTAGTGAGCCAACTGCTGAATTTGCTCGTCAGACAGATCCTTCACATACGGTAGCATGGTCGGCGCCAGCCGCGTGCCATCGCGGAACGCCATAATCTGGTCAGCGAGATAACCGGCTTTCTGCCCCGCCAGATTAGGCCACTCCGGGCTTGATGATACTCCCCTGGCGCCATGACAGGCGGTGCAGGACTTTGCCAGTGCAGCGGCATCTTCTCCATTCTTATTCTCCGCTTGCGCAGAGGCTATATTTCCGCTCATGTCGACGGGCATCAGCAGCACAAGCAGCGCCACCGAAAAAGACAAGCATAAAATTCTCATATGTGCGGCTCCACTCATTCGCTTTGTGCCGTGATAATTTTCAGCAGTTTGCTGCGATATTGCATAACTTCAAGCAAGGGCTGTTCGCGATACTCCGCGACCTCATCTGCGCTGTAATAGCGCCAGTTTGCAGGTACGCTGTTACCGGCGAACTGCTCGATATTCCAGTTCATCAATTCGGCCAGTTGTGCGTCGTCAAGCGGGGAATTAGCCGCGCCCGGCACACGCACCAGATATTCGCGGCCCTGTTGTGATTTCAAAAACGTGCCAATCGAACCTTTTAACTGCGGCACACCGCGGAAACCGCTACCATCCGGCGTATGACAGCCCTGGCAAAACATTTGATAGTTATAACTTGCCCTCGCGGCATTGATTTCCGCCCTGCCCTCGCCAGCGGCAGCAATCAGCACTGCGAACACTGCCGTGGTAACCAGCGTCTGCTTCACTTTTCGAACGCCAGTCCCACGACCACGGCAGTCGAGCAATGGTATATTGAACTGCTGGAGCCGATACACCAGTTGATATCGTTTGACTTGTCAGCCCGGTACAAGGGACGATCCCCTTCATCTCGCTGGCACAGACAGGCGCCACATTGCGTCGCGCCACAGCAGTCGTTGTAGGAGATGACGTAGTTGCGGCCATCCTCCGGATTGCGGCAGGTGCCTATCCAGGTGATCGTTGACATCTCCATTCCGGGAGGGCATGTGTTGTAGTTGCCACCACAACATTCGCAAAGAAAGCCATCGATCGCGCAATATCGCCAGTAGTCACAGCTCGTTGGGTCGCCTGTCTCCTTCGGTTTTGCCGGCTGTTCCGCGGCGCGCGCGACCGGTAGCAACGGAATACTCGCTGCACCCAGCAATACCGTGCTCACCCCCTTCAGCAAACCCCTTCTGGAGCTGCGTTGCGCAACACCGCGCGCCGATTTCTCAAATAAACGGTCGAACATTCGCATGGTTATTTCGCCTCCACGACATCGGGCTGTGCATGCCGGTTATGTTTTTTCATGTAATCCTGAATAGACGCGACGTTCTGTTCCTTCGCCTCAAACAGGCTGTCGAGGTGTTCGCGTGAATTGATGATACCCATTGATGCAATCTTGCCGTGCTCGTCGATTAACACGGCGTACGGTAGCTTTGCAACGCCGTAGCGTTTGCCAAGCAGCTCCGAGATTACGTAGGGGAAACTCTCCAGTCCGTAACGGCGAATGTAGGACTGATGGTCGAGTTCCATACCATCGGAGGCCAGCACCAGTTGAACCCAGCCGGCCTCGGCTTTAGCGGCGGCTTTCAGCGCCGGCAACAAGGTTTTACACACCGGGCAATCGGGCGACAGCCAAAACAGCAACTGTGATTTGCCCGTGGCTTCACCGCCAGCTCCGATGTTCACCATGCGAGCATCTATGCTTTGCAGCGACATGGAAGGGGCAACCTGCCCTGTTTCGATATTCTGGTTTACCGCCAGTGCGCCGGCGGGCGCTACCCGTTCGTACAGCACACCGATTTGACGCGTTAGTGCAAAAATTACCAGCCCCATCGCTACTACGACCAGCCAGAGAATGATATTTGAGATTACCAGTAATTCCATACGCTGTTACCTTCGTCTGAGACGTTCGAGTTTTTGGCCGTTGCTGATCAATTGTTCGATGCTTAGATAAAGCATGATCATTATCGCCGTGAGCAGACCTGTCAGCATGAGCGCCGGTGCTGCGCCGGGCAGTGCCAGGTAGCCCGTAATAGTTTGCACTGGCTGCCAGCAGAACAGTGCGAGCACGACCAGCGCTGCGTTTCGGTAGAGTAGCTGCGGACTGATTTTAGCGTCCCCTAACGGACCGGCACAGCCGCAGTCCACGTCTCTTTTGCCAAGCCAGAGCTGACGCGCCATCAACAGCAAGTAAGCCGCCAGTATGATCGCTGCGGCGAGCGCGCCTGCTGCCCGGGAAGTCGGTACAGCGATCAGCACACCAACCATGATTTCCAAACAGCCCACCAACTTTACCAACAGCGAGTTGGCCAGCGCCGCCGGCACGCCATAGTCGGCGAACACATTGACATAGTAGTCAGTGTTGGCGGAGCGTAACTTGTGTGCGCCGGTGACGGCAAACAGCCACAGCAAAAACAATGCAGCCGCGTTAACAATGATTACCGCCAATTCCACACCGCTAACCCCGCAATAGCTTGTCTTTTAACATTACGTTTTAATAACTCTTATGGACTAACAGAGGGGTAACGTTGCCAAAGTCGCTGATCGTTTGAATCAACTCACCGCTGCCAGCGTCGACTACATCCAGATTCATGTCACTGTTAGTCATCACCAGCTTGGGCTCCTTGCCACGCGTCACTCCAATGGAGATTGCATGGGTTGGCACCTTGATGACCTTCACCCGCTCTTTCTTGCTGACATCGAACACCCATACCTGCGTGCCACCTTGGGTTTGCGTGCCTTCGGCGCCGTCGGGCTGCATTATCAGATAGACCAGCCCCTGATCATCCTTATTAATCAAGCCAAGGCCACTGGGGCGCCAGTTGTCCTTGCGTTCAGCATCGCTGACCAGGCTCCACTTCTCTACGTATTGGGCCACTTCGCCTTGCAGGTTGAGCACATGCATGTCGCCTGTGAAACTGGGGAAATACGCCATGCCATCGATAATCGCCGGGCGCTCGAAGATCGGCGTTTTGTCGGTGTCGAAGAAAGGCTTCATACGGGTCTGTGACTTCATCTTACCCGCGGCATCGACCACGGTTGTCAGCATTCCGCCATTGCTACACAGCGACGACACGCTGCGCGGTCCGGTCGGATATGTCATTACGCAACCCGGCGTGGCAATAGTATCGATGATGGACTCTTTGTCGAGATCGACCACTGTGAACGACGTAGCCGGGTTGAGGTTAGCGCCGAACAACAGCTTCTGATCACCCGAGACGGTCATGGCATAGCGTTCCGGCAGTGCCTGCAATCGCTCCGTCGGCCACACCAGCTCTTTTTTGATCTTCATCGTGCTGCGATCATAAATTGCCAGCACATCCGTTCTTTTGCCGCGGCCGCCACGCTCATGAAAAGTTTCGAGCACATACAATTCCGGGCGCTGCTGGTGCTGGGTAAAGTTGGCGAGCAGGTTTTTATGGAGCATGGCCTTGATGCGTTTCGCCGGTTTTTTTTCCAGCACATCCAGCACAATCATCTTGCCGCCATACATATTGAAGAAGCTCGCCTCGTCAACCATCACCCAATGCTCAGGGTAACTCACCGGCAGCTTTAGCACATTACCGGTTTCTTCGATCGGCAGAGGGGGCGGCAAGTTAGCCTTGTCAGGCTCGCCTAACGCACTGCCTGCAGCCAGGCAAGCCATCAACGTAGCGAGGGCGAGTGGCCAGCAAGGAAGACTGATCGCGGGACGGGACTGCATGGAATATCTCCTATGTTGCGCGCAATAAAGGAACAGCGAGTATTCCGAAATATTATTTAGCCACACTCAGCGTCTGGATGGATGTGTACTCTTCCAGACCATAGAGACCGAACTCGACGCCAAAACCGGATTGTTTAACACCACCAAAGGGCGCATCGGGTTGCAGACTGCCGTGCTGATTGACCCAGGCCGATCCGCATTCGAGTCGCTGTGCGAAGGCAATGGCCTTGTCAGTGTCGCTTGACCACACAGAGCCACCCAGACCGCGGTCGCTGTCATTAGCTTGTTTAATGACGTCTTCCACATCCGAATATTTGATAATGGGCAGGATGGGGCCAAACGGTTCTTCATCCACCAGCCTTGAGCCGTTGCTTAGATCCGCGACGATGGTCGGCTCGAAAAAATAGCCTGCCCGGTCCATGGCCTTGCCACCGGCGAGAAAACGCCCGCCATCGGCGCGCGCCGATTCCGCCAGCCCGGCAACGATCTCAAGCTGGGCTGCATTCTGAATGGGACCCAGTTCGACGCCCTCTTCCAGTCCGTCGCCGACCCGCACCTCGTTCGCCAGCGCGGCCAGTTCTTCGCACATTGCCTCGTACTGTGATTCGTGCACATACAGCCGTTTCAGCGCGGCGCAGGTCTGGCCATTGTTGTGAAAGCAGGCGGTAAATATTTTCGGCGCAATATCCTTGACGTTAACATCCGGCAGGACGATCCCTGCATCATTACCGCCCAGCTCCAGGGTTAGCCGCTTCAAGCTGGAGGACGCCGACTGCATGATTTTTTTGCCCGTTGGCGTCGAGCCGGTAAAGACTATTTTCGCAACATCGGGGTGGTTTGTCAGAGCGCCGCCGACGTCCCCTTCACCCGTGACGAGATTTAGCACGCCGGGGGGAAGCACGTCCTGCGCCAGTTGCACGAACCGAATAGTCGCTACCGGTGTAAACGGCGATGGCTTGATCACCACGGTATTGCCAGTGCGCAAGGCGGGTATGACATGCCAGATGGCGATCATCAGCGGCCAGTTCCAGGGCGTTATCGAGGCAACCACACCCAGTGGCTTTCTGTGCACCTCGACCCGGGCCACGGCATCGTCTTGTACCGTATCGACCGGTAGTTGCAACTCGGCGGTGTACTGTGTCCATGCCATCGCACCGCCCACTTCCATGCCGGAACCTATGCCGTTCAGGCCGGCCAACGGTTTGCCGGACTCTTTGGTCACCAGTTCCATCAACTCAGGCATATTGGCTTTGAGAATACCGGCCAGTTTGTGGCAGGCAGCCTTACGCTCCTCGTCGGAAGTTTTGCTCCAACTTGCGAAGGCCATTTTGGCCGCCGCTACCGCCTCATTCACCAAGTCCGGGTTGCCTTGTTGCACCTCTGCAAAGGCGGCTCCGGTAGCCGGGTTAATCACCTCGAAGGTTTTGCTGCCCTTCGCCGCCTTGCCATTGATGTACATATCCAGTGCCAGCATAACGATCTCCTGCGTAGTATTCGATGGGTGCGCCGCGAACCCGTAGTTAAATTCGTTTGCCGCGCGCCATGACTCGCCAAGTAAAACACCATAACCGCAGCAATTCTTGGACAACAGCGCAATGACTTATGGCTGACAGCGCAGCCTGCGTCAGCTGTCATCCACTCCCGCTTTTAATCCAACGCAGCCTGATCACAACTAATAGATCAATGCCGAGCAGAATCAGCCAAAGCAAAGGCCTGCATTCTGACCTGTCGCGGTGTCGCAGCATAATGCGCCTTGAAACAGCGGTGAAAGTGCGACACATCACCAAAACCGAATTGTAATGCGATGTCGGTTGTGGACACATGCCGCAGCTCCTCGTTCGTCAACGCACGGTGACAAGCAGACAGCCGCTGTTGCTGTATATAGCGCGATACGGAGATACCCTCCTGCTTGAACAGCAAATGCAGGTAGCGCTTACTGATGCCGTGTGCGCTTGCAATCAGGTCAACCGAAAGCCGATAGTCGTGCAGGTTCAGCTTGATAAAGCGAGTAATCTGTTCCTGCTGGCTGGCCGCCTTACCGGAGTGGTTGACAGCCCTGCCGCGCGACTCTGCATGCAACGAGGTGACCAGCAGGTCCAGCACGTTCGCCTCTAGCCGCTGGATGATATCGGCATCGAGACTATCGATGCGCATGACCAGAGAATTAACAAATTGGCTGAGTAAACCGTGGGTCGGCATGCTGCCGCACATTTTAACGCCCAGATAGTCTTCCGGCGCCTTGAACATATCGTTTAGCAATTCATGCGGCACAGCCAGCACCGCTTGCCGATAGTGCGATCGAAACCGCAACTCATATGGATCGCTGGTGGTACACATCACAAAGTCGCCTGGCTTGAGCCAGGTTGAATTGCCGCGATGCTGAACCAGCGCGTCGCCTTCGAGCTGAAATTTGAACAGGTATGATGCCGAGCCACTGACCTGCCCTATATGCTGTTTGCTTCGGTAGGCTAATAAAGGTGAACTGCTGATTCTCGCCAGATGAATTCTATCCAGCCGGGTGTTGCACAACTCTCCTTCGAAAGACATGGCCTGGCTGGCTTCGGGTTCGCAGGCCATCTGGCAAAACGTCGAGTTGACCACTTCGGAGAACTGGCCAAAATCGAGACTGGAAACGGCGGGTAATGCTGGCGGCGACGTTAGCATAGTTATTGATACCGGCTGTGCTGTTGCGACTCGATCGTAGTCTCTGCACCACGACCACGTCAAGATCAATTGATGAACTTACTGCAGCTGCATTACCCGCATCGGATCGATCGCACAGCGCCCTCGAGAAGCCGATATTTTCGGCTTCCCGCGGGCGTTAGCGTGCCACTCAGCCCGTTCTAGTGTGGGAAAACACTAAAAACTGTAGGAAGCCGTTACTCCAACCCAACGCGGTGGCGCGTAATACGACGTCGAGCCCAATATACCTAAATCGAGGGCATACAGTTTGTATTCTTCGTCGGCCACGTTTTTCACCCAGGCTGTGACCTTCCAGCTCTCGTCGGTACTGGCCCATGATGCACTGACGTTGCTCACATTGTAAGCCTCTTGCAACGCGCCACCACCATTGGTCACTTCCAGATATTGATCGTCGTAGTAAGCCCCGTCTAACTGCAGAGCAATATTGCCAAGCGGAATATCCACGTTATAGCGCAGCAGATAGTTGACGCTGAAGGTCGGCGCGTTGGGCAGCTCTCTGTTGTCCAGCACATCGATTGGCCAGTCGACGGAGAAGCCGACCGGGGTAACCTGCTCCTGTGGCGTCAACACCCCATCGACCGAAGAATCCATATACGATGCGCCCAGGATCATATCCCAGTTTTCGCTCGGCAGCAGAAACAGCTCTATTTCCGCGCCCTGGTTCTCCGCATCAGCGTTCTTAACATCGGGCGTGCCACCTACGAAAGTGAAGGCCTGATAATCGTCGTAGTCAAAGTAAAACAGCGTTGCGTTGAGTCGAACCTTGCCGTCCGCCAATTCGGTTTTAACACCGATTTCATAGTTGGATAAGACTTCTTCACCGTGCTTAATACCGTTTAAAGTCTGACTCGCGCTAGGTGCAAAATTGCCGCCTTTGATACCGCGATTGTAGGACATAAAGGCTAACGTCGAATCGCTAACGCGCCAGTCGAGCTGTAAACGCGCAGCGTAGTCACCGTAATCAATGGTGTCCTGATCGCCACCGCCTGCAGCCGCTATCTGCTGTTGCAGATTTAACAGATTGGGCACGAACAGGCCCGCAGCTTCGTCAACAAAATCGGTTTTGAATTTTAGCTCTTTATCATCCTGAGACCAGCGGTAGCCGGCGATCAAGGTGAACGCGTCAGACAGATCATATTCGACTTGGCCGAATACAGACCAGTTGGAAGACTCCAGCGTGTAGTCCTGCACGACCGCAGGCGAGATGACCTGGTCGAGAAGACCCAGCGCTTCAGCCTCCCCGGCAATCGGCGCGCCGCGGGTTATCACCATACTGTCGGTTTCCATATCAAGATAATAAGCGCCTACCTGCCAGCGCATTGCGTCGGTATTGCCCGACAGCCGCAGTTCTTGCGATAGCTGCTCAAAGTCGGCGACGGTGGTAAATTCTATTATTTGTATTGGCAGTCCATCACCATCTTCAGTGTAGAATTTCTCCATATCCGCATAATTAGTGATGGCCACCAACTGCATGTCGTTTTCCAACTCCCACTCCAGCTTGGCTGTGAAGTTGTTAGTTTCACGATCCATAAAGCCTTCATAATCCGAGAAATGCTTAAAAGGCTCGGGCGAATCACCCTCAAAAATGGTTAGTCCGGCCTCGTCCACCGGTGCAAAACACTCCAACTGGTCAGGGCAGAAAAATATGCCCGGCGTGTCAGTGGCGGGCGCACCAATCACATTCACAACGAAGTCTTCAAACTCGGGCGGTATATAAGCCTGGGTATTATCGCCATATGGCAGGAAGATATAGCCCCCTGTGGGGACTTCATCATCCTTGCTGTATTTGTAGCGCAGATCCAGCGTCGCTCTGTCGGTTACATCGAATTGCAGCGCACCACGGAGCGCGTATCCGTCGCTGCCGCCGAGGTCCTGGCCGCTGCTGCGGGGCAGATCCGGATTTGGCAAGTCAGTCGCTTCAATATAGCCGTCTGACTTTTCTTTACGCGCGGCGAAGCGGCCGCGAATCTTGTCAGACAGTCCGCCGCCTACCGCAAATTCCAGACTGTTTTTGCTGTAGTCAGATACCGATGCCTCCACATAACCGTTGAGCTCTTCATCATCGGCACCTCGAGTCACATAATGGATCAGGCCGCCCGTTGCATTGCGACCGAACAATGTGCCTTGCGGCCCACGCAGTACCTCGACCCGGTCAATATCAAATAACTGACCGCTGATCATATTCATACTGGCGACGTAGGCATCGTCAATATAAACCGCGACCGGTGCTTCCAGATTGTCAGTAAAATTATTCTGCG
>JBBKXJ010000201.1:0-18372 GCA_037969395.1 Pseudomonadales bacterium | reverse complement strand
TTGAACAGCACGAATTGCTGAACTATGTGGCACAGGAAATCGATGCTGGCCGGCTGCGAACAACGCTCAGTGACGTGCTTACTCCTATCAATGCCGAAAACCTGCGCAATGCGCACGCGTCGCTAGAAACGGGCCTGGCCAGGGGCAAGATCGTGCTGGCACGCGAGTAGTCTCCCAACGCGCTACTCTCTCGACGCGATAGCATAGGATGCGCCCTTCGGGTCGGTCCAAAAGCGGCACACTGCTTCGTCGACATAAGCCCACTAAAGCGCGAACGTGGCAAGCAATGCAAGTGGATACTGAAAGGCCTATAGCGCCATTTGAGGCGACAAAAATGATACCTATTTCCGGCATTCTTATTGATTGTGCGCGCAGTTCCAGCTCCGGAAGCCTGGATGTTCTACTTGCCGAGAAGTACCTTGAAGCCAATGAATGGGGCAGAGCGGTTCGCACCATTCAAAAGGCGTTGACGAAAAGTCATGCCGAAGGTAAAGCGTTTTGGATACTTGGCCACGCCCATCTAAAACAGGGGCAGATCAAACTGGCCAGGTCAGCTTTTGAAAAAGCGGCGGGTTTTGAGCGATATCGAGTTAGAGCGGAGTACTGGATAAATACTTTGAGAAGGCAATCCGAAGCGGGCGGGCCGGATTGGGACTCAGATATAGCGGAGTGGTACACCTCTAATAACATGTAATCGCACCATTGATTGACAGGATTTGCTTGTGACTAAAAAACGTCATGCAATGTACGGTATTTCCAGAATGGATAATAATGCACACCACACCCACGCATGGCGGGTTAGTTTGCGCCGGCGCGGCAAAATGTATATTAAGAATTTCCCGGACAAGAAATACGGTGGCAAACGTAGCGCTTTGCGGCTGGCAAAAGACTATCGTGATGACATACTTATAAAATTCCCGCCTCTCACGCGAAAAGAATTTTCGTCGATACTGCGGTCAAACAACCGCTCCGGTGTTACCGGAGTATATAAGTATGCAAAAAAATACAGAGTAGCCGATTCTCGAGAAATTGAGACTTGGTACTGGGAGGCTCACTGGCCCACGCAGCCTGGTAAAAGCAATAGTGTCAGTTTCTCAATCAAGCAATTTGGCGAGGATGCCGCTCGCTCGATGGCACTGCGCGCCAGAAAAAATGGCATGAAAAAAGTAGAGGGTATTTTCTGGGCTTCTGAACGCGGAGAGATCGTACGGCCGAGCATGGGCAACCACACGAAATGATGACGAGTACACATCGTCCTTTGGCCTAGATTATTCTCGATGGCTGGGGCCACCGGGAGAGTAGCGAGGGCAACGCCATCGCGGCGGCCCACACGCTGGAATGGGATGCGCTGTGGTAGAAATTTCCACCCACTGCTATCAGCATCGCGACTCGATGTCGGTTTGCCCGCCGATCAAATGGGTAATTCCGAGGTCGGTCACTCGATTATGGGATCGAGGCGTGTCATTTATCAACACTATACCTACATCGGCAAAGGCATAAACGACGGCAGCTTTTTCGACAATCCGGTCCTGCAAGCCGCCCTCGACAAGGCAGTGCAGACGGATAAGCAAGTGCATCTACTTGGCCTTTTGTAGCCCGGCGGAGTGCATAGTCATGAGACGCATTTTCATGGGAGTTCATGTTCGCCCGGTCCATGTTTCAGACTCCCGACATGATTGAACAGCATCGGCTGTTGACCTAGGTGGCCAGCGAAATCGATGCTGGCCGCCTGCGAACAACGCTCAGCGACGTTCTCACTCCGATCACTGCCGAAAACCTGCGCAAAGCGCACGCCTCGCTCAAAACGGGCCAGGCCAGGGGGAAGATCGTGCTGGCACGCGAGTAGCCTCCCGACGCGCTGGAATCGGCCGAACCGCGTCTTTGCATCGCACGCTTGATGCAAGCCAGCGGCAGCAGCTCGCCGCGGAACATGTCGGTGTGCTGACGAACTGGAGATTGATAATCTTAAAAGACCTCTCACAAAGCAGCTAAAACAGTTTCGATAACGCGTACAGCCTCATCACATTTCCGTGCATCAAGCGCATCGGGGTGGGGCGGGGCAAACTGGTCGGAATCGTTGTCGTAATACTGGCCGGAAGCCGCCGCAAATTCATCTGCCAAAGCCGCGCGACTCAGTATTTCCGCGCCGATGTGGATATCGCCGCCAGCCACTCCAAAGGCCTCTTTCACCATCTTGCTGCCCAGCATTGACCCGGGGTTGACCGCGATGATGGCCGGGCCGTCATCCTTAAGCGCAAGCGCCAGGCTACGGGTCCAGCGACGTAAGAGTGGCGAGCTACAATGGGAAACACTGGGCGAGGATGTAAGACGACTTACCGAATCCAGTGAACCGGGAGCGACCACTTTCAAGAGGCTTACATTGCGTGTGATCGCTATTCTGCCCGTGGAATGGATGTTGTGATCCCGACTCTTCCAAGGCCGAGACTTTCGCCGTTACATCATTCGAGAAGCACGCCAAGGCTCGTCCTATCCTCGAGAAAAATCTAGATCAAGCGGCCGGTCAAGGCCTTCTGGGGCCGGCGTCCGGGCAAACGGCGTCGACGCCAAGATCGGGAACGCGCCGTTGCGGCAGGACCTGGACAAGACTGCAACGAATAGCGCACGGCTGGGATAGTGCTCGATCATCTTTCTAATTCCTGGAAATATCCTTTCGCCGATCACGGGCTAGTCGAAACGTCAAGCCTCATCTAACATGTATGCACTCGGAGCAGGAGCCACTCGTGCCCAACAGTCCTTTCACCATTTCGACGGACCGAGCAGGCCGAGCAGCCCAGCAAGCACGTCGGTTACAAGGTTCCCGTCGCAGCAGACCTGGAATCATGAAAATCGCCGTCACTGCCGACTCGAGACAAATCGGCGCGGCAATCGCCAAACCGAGGTGGATATCCGCGATAGTGAGCTCGATTGGAGCATCTGGAGAAGCTCACTGCAGCGTGAGAATTTTGAGGCGTCCTGGCCACTAGTGCTTCGGACGGGACAGTTTAATCGGAACTGAAACCAACAGGAGCAAACTATGTACGACTATGTGATTGTTGGTGGGGGCACAGCTGGTCCGGTGTTTGCCGCACGGCTAAGTGAGGATCCTGAGAGCTCTGTTATATTATTGGAAGCTGGCACGGAGAATACCCACGAAGCCTCTCTTTACGTCGCCGGTGCACATGACTTGTGGCTGAATAGGCTGGAAAATTTTATGATGGAGATATGAGAATGATACGTGGATTCTCTCTGATGGCAATGTTCTCGATTTTCATGGTCAGCCTCGCCACCGTCGCGCATGCCCAGAAACTCTGCGAGCCTGATATTGACTACATAAGCGCTGTTGGCCACGATCAGGGAGAAAAGTCCCGCGCGACTCTGAATTCGGCTTTTAAATCGGCCGCTGAGCAGGATTTCAAAGGCTTCCTGGCGGTCGCTGCTGAACCATATATTCAGCACAGCCCCGACCTTCCAGATGGTTGGAAGCCGGTTTGGAATCTGCTTGCCGATCGTCCCGCCGGATTTTCTAGCGAGCGCATGATGTGGCTTGGGCCAAAGGGCTACCTGGATAACGGCAGCTATTTGGTCATGTTGCACGTCACTAGAACGTCTCCAACGGGTGGTACGCCTCGACGGTGTTACCGGCATATTATTCGCAAATAACAGTGAGAATTAAACATGGCTCAGAAACGCAAGGCGAGAAAACTTACGGTAACGGCGGCAGCGCAGTTGACGCCGAACATGCGCCGCTTGACGTTGCACGGTGAGGATCTTGCCAGCTTTCCCGACGATGCAGAAGGGGCGTATTTTAAGCTGACCTTTTCGGGTGCAAATCCTGATCGGTCCGTTATGAGAACCTATACTGTCGCTCAGTATCGTCCCGATCAACACGAGATCGATGTGGACTTCATGCTGCACTCGAATCCAGCTGGAACGACCAATGGCGTCGCTGCGCCCTGGGCCATTCAGGCACAGAAGGGAGACAGAATATCCATCTTTGGCCCCGGTGCTGCCACTTTCATCAATACCGATGCCGATTGGTATCTACTGGCCGCCGACATGACGGCATTGCCAGCCTTGACGGCCAATCTGGGCCGGTTACCCGCCACTGCAAAGGGCTATGTTGTCATCGAAATTCTTGCTGAAGAAGACCGGAAGAATTTGCCAGTGCCTGCCTCAATGGAAGTGATCTGGGTGGTCAACCCGCAGGCTGGTTCCGATGAGTCACCGCTCTATCATGCCATCAGGCAGCTTGCCTGGCTGGACGGGCAGGTGGCCATCTGGGCTGCCTGTGAATTTAAGACCATGAAAAAAAACCGTCTGTATTTCCGCGATGAACGAGGCGTGCAGAAATCTCATCTGTATATTTCCAGCTACTGGAAACAAGGTCTTCGAGAGGAAGAGCACAAGGTTGCGAAACGAGAAGCCGATGCCTGATCGGTGTAGCCCGACAAGTCAGGGCAAAAGGCTCGTCCTGTCATCGAGCAAGAACTCGATCAAGCGACGAGTTAAGGCCTTCTCGGGGCCGGCTTCTGGCCAAACGGCGTAAACGCCAAGATCGGGCATGCGCCATTGCGGCAGGACCTGGACAAGCCTGCCCGAAGCGATCTCTTCATCGACTTCGCCAAGAGGGAGGTGCCGTAAACCGAGGCCGGCAAGGATCGCGGATTTTGCCGATCCGATGGTGTCCACCTCCAGGCGCACATTCTCCGGCTGGAACAAGACAGACCTGCCGTCCCACTCGAAGGTCTCTGCATCGGGAAGCATGTGATTGCGATGAAATCGCACGCCGCCAAGTCCTCGAACGTTTTCACTGTTTGCCGCGATGCCAGATAATCGGGCGAAGCGACCAGAACGCGCTTGAAATCGGCAATGCGACGGCTCTTTAGTCCGCTGTCGGCAAGCTTTCCCAACCGGATTGCAAGGTCAAAGCCTTCCTTGACCAGATCCGACTGTACATCGCTGCTTTGAAGTGAAATCGCGACCATCGGGTACAAGCGGGCGAAGTCCCAGATTTTCTGGCGCAGGCGTGTCCGCTCGCCCCAGGCGGGCATGGTGATGTGCAATGCGCCGACAGGCTCGTCGCTGCCCGCGCTCAAGGCATCGAGGGCCTCCTCACCGGCGGCGACCATTCGGCGGGCCGGTGCCAAGGCGGCGTGCCCCTCGGCGGTGAGAGACATCGACCGGGTCGAGCGGAAGAACAGCGCCGTGCCCATCTTGGCCTCCAGCCGGGAAAGATGGTGGCTGACGACAGAGGTGGAGAGATTCAACCGACGCCCTGCGGCACTGAGGCTACCCGCATCGGCAACAGCAACGAATACGGCAAGACCGCGATAGTCCTCGATCATCTTTCTAATTCCTGGAAATGTCCTTTAGCCGATTACAGGCTATTCGAAACGTCAAGCCAAGTCTACTATGTACGCAGTTAAAACAGACAGATGTCACCCATGCCCAGCAGCTCCACCACCGTTTCCACGGACTGCGCAAGCCGCTACTTGCAGCAGCTGTGCAAGCACTTCGGTCATAAGGTTCCCGTCGAATTCACGGCCGAGGCAGGCCAGATCACATTGCCCTTCGGCACCTGCACACTGCACGCTGAAGGTGCATTACTGACTCTGGTCGCAACCGGTGAGACCGACAAAATCGATCGGTTGGAGCAGGTGATCGGCGACCACTTCGCGCGGTTCGCGTTCCGCTAGAACATCACCTTGGCCTGGCAATGCGCCGTCTGAAAAAGCCACATCTGACTCGACCCAGGGAAACTTGAATCGTGGCAATCGCTGTTACCGCCGTTTTGGGACATTTGGTACGGAAGATCGATGCATTTGCTTCGGGTGACACCGTTGCGGTCTTTGTCAAAACGAACGGGATCACTATGGAATCTGGCAAGGAAATTGACGAGTTACGCTTTGCCTTGCGTGCCAAGGTGCACGAAGGAAAGGTCGTCCTTTGGCATTGGTTCGAGAACAGCTTCGCGGTCAGCCAGGCATATCGCGGCTGATATGAAACCCATTGGCTATTCACGCATCCAGATAGGGTTGCACTGGATCGCTGCGGCGCTGATCGTCGCGCAGTTCGTTCTGCATGATCCCATCGTTGCCGCATGGGATGCAATTCCAAAAGGCGAGATACCGGAGATAAGCCTTCTAGTCTGGTTTCACGTGATTGGTGGTTCGGTGATCCTGGCACTGGCCATCTGGCATCTTGCGCTGCGAATCAAACGAGGCGTTCCCGCGCTGCCAGAGAGAGAGAGAGGCGCTTCTGCTCAAGGGGCTGGCGCATCTGACACATTGGTCGCTTTACGCGCTGATGTTCATCTTGCCGGTTACCGGCTTGGCCACATGGTTCGGCGAAAACGAGACTGCCGATTTCATTCACACCGCGCTGAAACTGCCGCTCCTTTTGTTGGTACTTCTGCATTTCGTTGCGGCACTGTATCAGCAATTCGTCTTGCGAACATCTCTGATCAACCGGATGCTGTGAGCTGAAAACTAAGGCCCACGTTGCTGTTCCTTCTGATCGTACCTTATTGCCCGACGGTGCTGTGGAACTGGATCGGAGAGAACTTAACCGTCAACGAAGCGTATCCCGGTTGACGCCAGAACACACGGTCGGTATCCCGGCCGCCATGACCACTGTTGGACTGACCAATGAGGGTCAAAATGACTTACAAATTACTTGTGGCTGTAACGGCCATCTTCTGCGTGTTCCTGATGCTTGCATTGGCGCAAGAGCCGTTTGACTACAACAAGACCAAGTCCCGCGCGAGTAGTCTCTCGACGCGCTAAACCGGATACGTCCAATAGCAATAGCAAAAACCGACTGGTTCGTCCTGGCTGGCCGCTTAATCCTGAGCTTGCTCGTGAACCAGTTGGTGAATCCAGGCCAGTTTCTCAATCACACTGGCGGAAGGAGCAAAAGGGTAGGCATCAGTGTGACCGAGGGTTCTATTCAGGCTATTGGCGAACAGGGAAAGCGGAAGCCAGCGTTCGAGCAATGGGCCGAGCCCTGTTTCGGGCGATGCTTGCTCGGCAAACGCAGCAATCTCCGAGTTCGGATAATTAGGCAGTGCCAGACCCCACGCCTGCGCGAGATCTAACGCGTCCAGCATGTGCATATAGTGGGCCCATGTCTCGGCAAAGTCTTCCCACGGGTGCGACGCAGCGTAAGCGCTGATAAATGATTTCTCCCATTCGGCGGGTGGACCATCCTGATAGTTTTTTTCGAGAGCCTCCGCATAATCGAGGCGATCATCACCGAACATCTTGCGACAACTGGCCAGTCGGGCCGCATTAGGTTCGACCAATAGCTGCCAGTAGTAGTGACCGGATTCATGCCGGAAATGACCCAATAAAGTTCGATAGGGTTCCTCCAGTGCGGCACGACGCGATTCCATTTCTACAGGATCGCTTTCAGCAGCATTGATGGTAATCAGTCCATCTTCGTGGCCGGTTAAAACGGATGTATTATCCGCATTAGGTTCGATTATATGGAATGTGATGCCGTCAGCCTCATCTTTGCGCTTTGGCTGCGCACGCAAACCCATTTGCAGGATGGTGTATAGCCAGCGCCGTTTCGCCTGCTCGCTAAGCGTCCAGGCTAGCTGGCCAGCCTCGTTATCTTGCTTTGGATATACCGATGTTAGCTGGCACGATTGGCATAATTTTGAAGACTGGTTGTTATCAATCAACCAGTTACAACAGGCCGCGTTGGTACGATTAGCGCATAAGCGCAATGAGTAATCTTCGGTTAGCGCCTCTGCCTCAACGGCATCCGGGTCGACCTCGGTATTCTCGAACGCAACCATAGTGCTTTCAGTCGGCTCATAGGCTAACCAGTAATTACAGGAAAGACAGCTCAGGTTCTCGAAGTAAGTCGGGCTTTTACAGTGATCGCAATTGAATAGTCGCATAAAGGGGGTCAGTCGCGTTGCAAATAGTGGCGATTGATCCAGTGCGCATGTTAGCAGAAACCGGGGTTGGCCAAACGACTGACACAGACACGTTGTTCGATGGGATAGGAGGCAGGCCCAAATTGATTGTAGACCGCGACATCCGCCGCATCGCGACCATAGCCGATAGCGACATAGCCGCCTCGCTTGCTTGCTTGTGTGGCATCAAATGAATACCAGCGGTGGCCCACGTAGGCCTCGAACCACGCATGCAGATCCATGGGCTCGAGCTCGTGCAGATAGCCGACCACCATGCGCGCCGGAATACTCAGGCTTCTGCACAGCGCGATTCCCAGATGCGACAGGTCCCGGCATACGCCCCACTGCCTGGTATTAACGTCGATTGCGGATACCTGCTGATCGCTTCTGCCAGGCTGGTAACTAATAGTTTCGCGCAGCCATGATTCAATGGCAGCGACCTGATCGTAGCCCAGCAGTTGATCTTCAGTGATGGTGGCTGCCATCTGGCTGAAATGGTCGGCTTCACAGAAGCGACTGGGCAGCAGATAATTAAGCAGGGCATCGGGAAGATCCTGTACTTGCACAAATTCTGCCCCGGGTGCGGTGTCAATACTATCTGCAATCATAACTTCGGCAGTCGTATGCACGGCAAAATCCCCTACCGGCGCCACCAGTCGCTGGCACAGATTGCCGTAGCCGTCGGTAAATTCAAACACAGGTACGCTGGGTGTCAGTTGGTAGACTTCGCTGGCAATCCATTGTTGCGCGCCACTGCGTGGCCGCAACATCAGAATAAACGGTGTGGCGACCTCAATGCTGAAGCGCAGATCACAACTTGTCTTTAGCCACATATATTAGCCCGTCAGAGCGGCGTATCAAGCCGCGCAACATCAACCGAGACTTCCAGTACCGGCGATTCGCCACCGCCGAAAATCACACCTCTCACTGGTGTTACATCGAAATAGTCGCGCCCGAAAGCCGTTACAATATGTTGACTGTTAGCCGCCGAATTATTGGTGGGGTCATATTCAACCCAACCTTCATCGGGGCTAAAATAGGCGATCCATGCGTGTGTTGCATCGGCACCCACCAGCTTTTTCTGTCCCGCTTTGGGCAGCGTTTCGATATAACCGGAGACATATTTGGCAGGTATTCCCATTGACCGCAAACAGCCAATCTGGAGATGGGCAAAATCCTGGCATACGCCCCGCTTGTGCTCCAGCACATCTGCCAGTGGCGTCGCTATCGTGGTGAAATGGGGGTCGTAGGAAAAATCTGTAAATATCCGAGAGGTGAGATCGCTGACACAGGCTCTCAATGAGCGATCATTTTGAAATGAGGGGCTGGCGTAATCTCGCAGCGCCTCGCTGCACTCAATCATCGGCGAATTAAGTAAAAATTCTCGTGCTTCGATACCGTCCTGGTTGCTGGGCTGGCGCAAATATTCCAGCACTTCGCCAAAAGAGGCAGCCAGATCGAAGTCGAGTTCACGATCGTGATCGACTATTTGAATGTCACTCTGCGCGGTAATAATCAACTCGGTGTGAGGCATCTGAATTTCAAAATGGTAGGCCTCATTACCAAAATAGTCGCAGCGCTGCTTTGTCGTTGCGGGTTGCGGCGCTATTGAGACGTGATTGTTCAGGCATTTCTGCCGATCCGTATCTCTGGGAATAATGTGTGCTACGTTGTAGCAGCGCGAGACATGCTGAACGTATTTGTAACGCGTGATATGTTTGACCCGAAAATGCATTACTGTGCACCCGTAGATGTGGATATCAGTTGGTGCGGGTCGGGGCGATGGTCGAAATGTTTATCGCTGACAAATCGATTGAAATCCTTAAGCAGAGCTTCCAACTGTTGCAATAAATTGGCTAGACCCTCGCGTTTTTCCGACTTGATCTCCAGCAGTTGTGGCATTCTCGACAGTTGCAGACTGGTCATAGCTGCCAGCAGCGCACGCTCTTCTTCGTCAAGTTCACCGCTGGCGGGTTCAGCTTTGGGTAATTCAGTAAGATGTTGCTGTAGGCTTTCAAGCTGAAAAATCAGCGAGCGCGGATTGCTTTCGTTGAGTAGAACCAGTTCCAGGCCAAGATTAATCCCCTGCCGTTCACGACCATGACGACGATAAGTGATCAGCACTTCCATGGAAGTTAATAGCGCTACTAATAAGGTGGACTGGTCGGCTTCCTCCGTGACGGGTGTCATCAGGCTACGGACCGTAGCTGTCGTTTGCAGCGCCCGCTCAATACGCTTGCCCAATTCCATAAAGCGCCAGCCCAGGCCGCGAATCATACTTTCCTGCATCAGTCCCGACAGCGCAACCAACGCGGTTACCAACGGATCAAGCGACTCTTCCGGGGCCGATAGCAGGCCTCCGGCCAATTCAAAATCCAGCTGCTCAAGCGCGTCGCGTAAGTCATTGATGACGCGCATGGTATCGGTTGAGAGTAGTTCTCTGGATTCATCTGCACTGGAGAGCATGGCGTTCAAGGTTGATTTAATACTGCCAACACGGTTGCCATCTCTAATGATGCGCAGTAATTCCTCATCGGGATTTGCCAGCAGCTCGTCAGAAGCGTCGATAAAACCGGGCGCGGTTGCGGTTATCCTGGTGACGGTTTGCAACAGAACACGGCGCGCGTTGGGGCCGACAGGTTCCTCACCGTTAAGCAAAACGAAAACCGTGCGCAGTAACCGCAGCGATGCTTCCGCTCTTTCTGCATAGCGGCCCATCCAGTACAGATTTTCAACGACGCGACTTGGCAGGGCTAACAACGGCGAGGCCGCTGCCGCCAGCACGGCTTCCGGCGCCAGATCGACTTCAACGGTGCGCTCGAGTTCAGACGCGGTCACCCAGGTATCCTTACTGGGGCTGCCGGACTCCATGCTGATCACTCTGCCTTGTGGCGTCGTACCGATACGAGTAAGCCCCCCGGGTAGAACGGTGTAAGAGCTGTCAGTCGCCACTGAAAAGGTGCGCAGTATGATTGGCCTGGGTTGCAGGGCACCCGCTGAAAAAGCTGGAATATGTGATTTCTCCAGACGCTCCTGGGCAACATAGTGGTAGCGTTTACTGTGAATGGTAGCGAGCAACTGGTTAATTTTTTCATCGTCAAGGCTGCCGCCCCAGACGCTGTCTATGCCACTGCCTCGGTATGCGGGTTTGATAATTAGCCGGCGAATATTTGCCGTGATGAATTGCAGGTCTTCGTCGTCACCGCACCAGTAAGTCTTGACCGAGCCCAGCCGAGGCTCACGGCCCAGTAAGTAGGTACTAATTTGCGGTAAATATTTAAGCAGTATGGGGTTTTCCAGTACACCGGAGCCCAGTGGGTTGGCTATCACTACGCGTCCGGTGCGCACAACTTCCAGCAGTCCCGGTACGCCCAGCTTTGAACCGCTGCGAAATTCAACCGGGTCACAGTGAATATCGTCCACCCTGCGCAGCAGCACATCGACGCGCTTCAGACCGTTCAGGGATTTCATCCATAAGTAGCCGTTGCGGACCACCAGATCACCGCTTTGAACCAACGGAAAGCCCAGATAGTTTGCCAGATAGGCGTGTTCAAAATAAGCTAGATTCTGGCCGCCCGGCGTCAACAGCGCAACCAACGGCACATCGCCGGAAGGGGATAACGATGTGAGCTTGAGACGCAGCCGCTGATAGAAATTGGCGAGGCGGTGCACGTGGCTGTCTCGAAACAGGCTGGGAAAAACCCGCGACATTACTGTGCGGTTTTCCAGTACATAACCGGCGCCGCTGGGCGCCTGAGTGCGGTCGGACAAAACGCACATGCTGCCATCCTGCGAGCGCACCATATCGACCGCATGCACGATGAGTTCCTGTTCACCCGGTAATTTAATGTCCTGGCAGGCGCGCAAAAATCCGCCATGACTGAACAGTGCCTCTGGCGGCAAAATGCCGTGGCGCAGCAATTTGCGTGGCCCGTACAAATCGCGCAGCATCACATTAAATAATTCCGAGCGCTCCAGCAAGCCGGCTTCAATCGTCGCCCAGTCTTCGCTGCCGATAATATTAGGCACCGGATCGAGTTCCCAGCTGCTGCCGGGACTGCCGTCGCTGCGATAAATATTATAGGTAGCGCCATCATCGCGCAGAATGCGGCGCGCTTTTTGCTCGCGCTCGCGCAGCAGCTCCGGGCCCAGATCGCGTAGGCTGTCCAGCAAATAATTCCACTGTGGATTAATACTGCCATCGGCGGCGCGAGCGTCGTCCTGCAAGCCGGCAATGCTCTGATATTCAAGCGGTTCGGACGATTGCGACTGGCTCCCGGCCGGAGCCTGCAGCTGGGCTTGAGAGAATTTAAGCTGAGACACTCGGTTTACCTGTAGCGCGGTACAATTCTGTGGCTCAGTATACGCATTACCCGCGCATTAATTAACTTGTGTGACAGTATATTACACGGCCACACTCACTTCGAAGGCGGGCTGCGCATATCAAGAATATAGGGATACTCGCCCGGTGCTTCTTCCGGCGGCGGTTCCATCGGGCGCGGGGGCTGTTGGTTGGGGAAAAATTCCCGGATGGCGCTGACTTCGGGCTGTGGAATGAAAGGCCCCTGCGTATAGCTTACCGTGTCGAAACGGTTGATGCGCCGCGACTCGGCTTCGTAGGTATTGACAGGAAAACTATCATAGCTGCGTCCGCCGGGGTGTGACACGTGATAGCTGCAGCCGCCGATCGAGCGACCATTCCAGGTATCAATCAGATCAAATGTCAACGGCACATGCACACCAATCATTGGGTGCAGGGCCGATGGCGGCTGCCAGGCACGATAGCGCACGCCGCCCACATATTCACCGTGACGACCGGTACTACGCATAGGAACACGACGCCCGTTGCAGGCCATCACATAGCGCCCTTCGGTCAGGCCAGTGACCTTCAGCTGCAATCGCTCAACCGAAGAGTCAACGTAGCGGGAGGTGCCAAAGCTACTGCTTTCTTCGCCCAGCACATGCCATGGCTCGACCGCCCAGCGCAGCTCCATTTCAATATCGTCCAACTGCAGTCGACCGTAGTGCGGGAAACGGAATTCTTCAAAGGCCGCCAACCACTCCAGCTCAAAAGGATACCCATTCGCCTGCAGGTCTTCGACTACAAATTTCATATCTTGCCAAATGTAGTGAGGCAGCATAAATCGGTCGTGTAGCTCGGTTCCCCAGCGTATCAGTGGCTTTTGGTAGGGCGTGTGCCAGAAGCGTGCGACCAGGCAGCGTAACAACAGCGCCTGCACCAGTGCCATGCGGCTGTGCGGCGGCATCTCAAAACCTCGAAACTCAAGAATTCCCAGTCTTCCTGTGGCGCTGTTGGGAGAGTAGAGCTTGTCGATACAGAATTCCGCACGGTGGGTATTGCCAGTAATATCGATCAGCAAGTTACGCAGCAGCCGATCCACCAGCCAGGGTTGCGGTACCTCGCCATCCGACATTTGCGAGAATGCGACTTCCAGCTCATATAGCATTTCGTCGCGACCTTCGTCCACCCTGGGAGCCTGGCTGGTTGGGCCAACAAACATGCCTGAGAACAGGTAGGAAAGACTGGGGTGGTGTTGCCAGAACGTAATCAGGCTGCGCAACAAATCCGGCCGGCGCAGCAGCGGGCTATCTGCCGGCGTGGCGCCGCCAAGGGTAATATGATTGCCGCCGCCGGTGCCGGTATGACGACCATCGAGCATGAACTTCTCGGTGGAAAGCCTCGCTAAACGCGCTTCTTCATACAGCGACGTGGTGGTCGCGACCAGTTCGTCCCAATTGGCGGATGGGTGAACGTTGACTTCTATAACGCCAGGGTCGGGTGTCACCAGTAATTTTTGCATACGTGGATCGCGTGGCGGTTCATAGCCTTCAACAATGACCGGCAGTTTCAGCGCGACCGCGGTTTCCTCAACGGCAGCGATTAGTTCAACGTAGTCTTCGAGGTACTCCAGTGGTGGCATGAAGATATGCAGGCGGCCACCTCTGGCTTCTACGCACATGGCAGTGCGCACAACCGCCTCGTAGTCTGGCGATTCTTCCGTTGGTTGTTCATCGGTTTCATCTGCCGCGATGAAATTCATATCGGAGCGTTTGACGAGATCCTCTCTCGGCTCGAAAGGGTCGCGTTGCGGGCGCACGTCAGCTTTTTCGGCCAGCTCGGGTAAATCGTTCAGGGGCAGGCGCAGCCCCATGGGCGAATCGCCTGGAATCAGCGTAATGCGTTCACGTTTCATTGGCCAAAGGCTGCTGCGCCAGCATTTTTGGTCTTCTTCTAGCGGCCAGCCGGTGCTGCGGCTCAGCGGTAATACGACCCCCGTTGGCACGTCGATGCCGCGATCAATCAAACGGGCCAGACGGCGACGGTCAAGATCGCTTTTTGACTTCTGTGCCTGAATATCCAGATTTATCGGCAGATTTTGTTCCTGCATCAGATAATAGATGCCGTCTTCATACGCGGGCTGACTGCATTGTTCAGGCACTGTCAGCAAGCTGCACAAATGCTTGCCGAAACGGACGGCGGCCTTTACGTCAAGTTTGTAGTCCTTATCGATACGGGCCAGCAGCTCAGGGTGGGTCCACAGTGGTTCGCCATCCTTGCGCCAGTAAACCCCGAGGGCCCAGCGCGGTACCTCTTCACCTGGATACCATTTCCCCTGGCCGTAGTGCAGCAGCCCATTGGGCGCGTACCGGTCGCGCAGCCGCAGCAGCAGCGTTTTTGCCAGGCTGAGTTTGTCATCTCCCAGTGCGCCGGTATTCCATTGCTCCGACTCCATGTCATCAATCGACACGAAAGTCGGCTCGCCGCCCATGGTCAGGCGCACATCGTTTTGCTCGAACTGCAGATCAACAGCCTTGCCCAGCGCCAGCACCTGTTGCCATTGCTCTTCGCTATAGGGCTTGGTGACGCGCGGGTCTTCCAGCACTCGTTCCACGGTGTTGGCGAAATCGAATTCAACTTCGCATTTGTCAGTGGCGCCGACAATGGGCGCTGCCGACACAGGGTTGGGCGTGCACGCCAACGGAATATGCCCTTCGCTGGCGAACAGTCCGGAGGTGGGGTCAAGGCCTACCCAGCCTGCGCCCGGCAGAAATACCTCGCACCAGGCGTGCAGGTCGGTAAAGTCTTCTGCCGCACCCGAGGGCCCGTCGAGCGATTTCTCATCGGGCTTGAGCTGCACCAGATAGCCGGACGCGAAGCGCGCTGCGAGTCCGAGATGGCGCAGCATCTGCACCAACAGCCAGGCTGTATCACGACAGGAACCTTTGGCTTTTTCCAGCGTGTCATGCGGTGACTGTATGCCCGGTTCAAGTCTTACGAGGTATTCGATTTCGCCCTGCACATACTGATTAATAGCAACCAGAAAATCGTTAATAGTGCACTCTTTGCGCCCAAAATCGGCCAGGAATTTATCAAACGTTGGCCCGCATTCCAGCGTTTCAAGATAAGGCCGCAGTTCACTGGCAAGCTGTTCTGTGTACTTAAAAGGAAAATTTTCGGCGTAATCCTCTACGAAAAAATCGAAGGGGTTGATCGTGGTCATGTCGGCAATAACTTCAACATCGACCTCGAACTCGGTGCATTTATCGGGAAACACCAGGCGCGCGAGATAATTGCCATACGCATCCTGTTGCCAGTTAATAAAATGCTCTTCCGGCTTGATTTTCAAGCTGTAGCTATGAATAGGCGTGCGCGAGTGTGGCGCGGGGCGCAGACGTACGGTATGCGGCGATAAATTCACCGCACGGTCGAACTTGTAGGATGTGCGATGGTTAATCGCTACACGAATGGTCATCAGTGCTTACCGCCTGTCATTGGGTTATTTCGGGGTCGATTGTTGTTCGGTGGGACGAAAACCAGGTATCGATAATCGTTGAGCTGAGCGTCATCACATAGGCCTGGAATTTGTCGATGAACGCATGCAGTTCGTCCCGGGTGGATTTTTCCGGGTTAAAACGAGAAAGGCTGCGCCGGGCGCGATCAAGGTCTTTAATCGCTTCTGCGCTGTTGCTTAGCGGCGCCAGCTCCTGGCGAATACCGTTCAGGCAAAACCTTACCGAACGGGGCAGTGAGCCTTCACGCAATACAAAATCTACCATCTGATTTGCCTCTACCACGGGCCCGATGGTGCGACGGTAGGTACCCATAGCGGATAGTGACTGCAATAGACAGGCCCAGATCAGTGGGTCTACCGAGGAATGGAGACGCTCATCGCCCAGCAGGGCGCCGGCGCCAACGTCGATTACTCGAGTGGTCATATCGGCGCGTTCCAGCAGTTTCCCTATCTTAATAAAACGATAGGAGTGATCCCGGCACAAAGTGGTTATCATCAGGCCATTAAGCATCTGACAGCGAGCGATAACCTCGTCGAGAAAAGCCTGCCGGTTGCGACGGCCCACCGATTTTTCGGCCCACTCCTGAGCATAGAGGTGTAGCTCGTTGACATGCTCCCACACCTCCCCAGGCAGAACATCGCGTGTGGTGCGTACGTTTTCTCTGGCAGCCTGTATTGCATGGGTAACGCTGCCGGTATTATCCTGATCGGCAATGAGAAATTTGAGCACATTATGTTCGTTATAGACCCGATATTTGTCGTGATAGCTGGGCTCCGCATTAAGGATTTGTACCAGTATTTCATAACCTGGCCCCGCGTCCGCAGGAATATCCATTACCAGGTGGGAATAGGCCTGCACCAGCCGAGCTGTGTCTTCGGCGCGTTCCAGATAACGAGCCATCCAGTAGAGTCGTTCTGCTACCCGAGAAAGTAATATCATGTGCTGCTCTCCACAATCCAGGTATCCTTGCTACCACCACCCTGCGAGGAGTTAACGACCAGTGAGCCCTTGGTCATCGCAACCCTGGTAAGGCCGCCGGGGGTGACCCAGGTTTCCTTGCCATGCAATATAAAGGCGCGTAAGTCCAGATGTCTTGGTTCTACGTCGTCATTAATGCAGGTGGGGGCCGTCGACAAAGTCAGTGTCGGCTGGGCTACATAGTTGCGCGGGTTATTCTCGATTAGTTTGGCGAACTCTGCGCGTTTAGCCTTGGTTGCGTGAGGGCCTACCATCAAACCGTAGCCCCCCGATTCGTTAGCCGGTTTTACGACCAATTTGTCCAGGTTGGCCAGCACGTATTCCCGATCCGGTTCGTGCATACAAAGATAGGTCTTGACGTTGGCCAAACTGGGTTGTTCATTGAGGTAATAGCGGATCATGGCGGGCACATAAGCATAGATTGCCTTGTCATCGGCCACACCGGCGCCGGGCGCGTTGGCGATGGCGACGTTGCCGTTACGCCAGGCGCGCATAATACCTGGCACCCCAAGGATGGAGTCTTCCCGAAAGACTTCGGGATCAAGAAATTCGTCATCGATGCGTCGATATACCACATCGACACGCTGTGGCCCGTCTACGGTGAGCATATAAACGCAGTCGTCATCTTCTACATACAGGTCCGGGCCTTCCACCAACTGCGCACCCATTCCACGCGCCAGAAAAGAGTGTTCAAAATAGGCGGAATTGTAAATTCCCGGGGTCAGCACCACTATGCAGGGCCGTTGATTGTCTCTGGGCGAAAGGGAAGCTAACGTGCTATACAGCCGCGAAGGATAATCATCGACCGGGCGAATGCTGTAATTTTCAAACAACTCCGGGAGCACCCGTTTGGTGACTTCTCTGTTCTCCAGCAGATAGGAAACTCCCGATGGTACTCGCAGGTTGTCCTCCAGGACGTAAAACTTGCCATCCTTGTCGCGCACTAAATCGGTGCCACAGATGTGTGCCCATGCACCATAGCGAGGCGACATGCCTGCACATTGAGGTTTGTAATTTTCAGAATCAAGTACAAGCTCGGCAGGCACAATGCCTTCCGCCAGTATCTTTTGCTTGTTGTAGACGTCATCGATGAAACAGTTCAGGGCGCGACTACGTTGCACCAGTCCGCGGCTTACTTTGTCCCATTGCTGCGCCGGGATCACCCGGGGGATTATATCGAAGGGCCAGGCCCGGTCGATATTCTCGCCTTCAGTATATATGGTAAAAAATATACCCATATCGCGGATAGCCAGCTCGGCTGCCGCGCGGCGACTGTGCAGCTCTTCAGGGGAAAGGCCTTGCAGTAGGTTGACCAGCCGCCGGGCGCTGACCCGCGGCCTGGTCGAAGGGGCAAGCAACTCGTCGAAAGTATCGCCAGCGTTATAGGATTTCCAGCTCTTATGCATATTTTTTGCTCTTGTACCCATCAGGTCTTGCTGATCTGCTTGCGGTCGTTGCAGTCGATTTCGTTTGCTAATCTGCGGAGCAAATTCTATACCATAATGCAGTCAAATAGCGAAAGCTGAATAACTACTGCCGGGCATGCTCGGTGTTTGGTATGCTGAACCGGAGCAGAAATGGTTCGCGTTTGCATTAGCCTTTGGCGCAGCACGCCTTTTTATTGACAGCAGACCTGGCCGCCTGAATCCGTG
>JBBKXJ010000200.1:0-3100 GCA_037969395.1 Pseudomonadales bacterium | reverse complement strand
TGCGAAAACTCGAAATATACTTATATTCCAGCGTTTCCGCGTCTTGCCATGCGGGCGCCTCGACACCCAAAATTGCGAACTTATTTTGGCGCGAGCCCTTAGTAGGTGATTCTGGTGCTGCGATGCGGGTGCTTCTATACCGAGGCTGCGGTATCTAATCCCTCAAACTAAAACCCCGGGTATAGGACGGCAGCACGAACAAAGTGATGGCAGCCTGGTTACGGCGTAGACCGCAGCGCCAACTCCGCAGAGGGGACTACACGCATGGCTTATGCGCCTGGTTAACTACTGCCGGGCTATTTAATCAGGTTCACGACGTACCCAGCGGCTGGTTTCGGCGTAGTTATGAATTGGCTCACCAGCGGTCAGCCAACCGCCAAAGCCACTGGCCAGGTGGGCGACATTGGTGTAACCCATATCCTCAAGTGCTTTCACCGCATAGACGGAGCGACCACCACCAGCGCAAAACACGATGGTGCGTTTGTTTTCTTCGAAAAAATCCCGCGCATAGGGGCTGGCGGGATCGGCCCAAAACTCGAGCATGCCGCGCGGCGTATGCTTTGCTCCTGCTATGGTGCCTTTGTCAACGAGTTCCTGAATCTCACGCAGGTCGAGCAAAAGCAGCTCACCGCCTTCAGCCAACTCTCTTTTCAGATCTTCTACTTGTAGATTTTCGATCGTCTCGGTAATCTTCTTTACATGCTCGAACACGTTTCTAATAGACATGGTGGTATCTCCGCTTGACACCCGAACTGGGGGGATTGAATAAACTTAGAGTAATAAATTGAGCGCTAATAAATCGTACATTTGCGTAATTGTATCGTGTTAGTTCACGAACTGTTATGCAACGCAGTAACCCGATTCCCTTTACCACGGCATTTGAGGGCGCTTGGCTATATACCGTCCCACCACCGAGCCGCGCGAGAGGCGGGCGAAAAACAATAATAATTTAGATGGTCAGACCAATCCAGCGCAAATTGTCATGCCAAATATCGCATATTGGAACATATAATATGTTGACATATTTGTAACGACTGACTTAGTCTAGCCAGTATTCCACGTCGCCGGTTCGATCGTACAGTGGAGAGGATAAATTAATTGTCGACCAATCGTTATTACACTCCGGTTCACGCGTGAATTTGCAAAAATGCGGGTCGCTCGAGCCTCGAACATGAGGTGGTTGATACAGTATTCTTTGGTCGCAGCACGGTGAAAGTCGCAGACACGCCCGAGTTCTATCAGGAGCACCTAACGTGACAAAAACAATAATAGATATTATGACCACCTCCCCGGTTATTCCGGTGATAGTCATTAACCGACCCGAGCAGGCGGTGCCGTTAGCGCGAGCGCTGGTGCGGGGCGGTTTAAAGGTGTTGGAGGTGACCTTGCGCACCGCCGATGGACTGGAGGCGATACGCACGATCGCTAACGAAGTGCCTGACGCTATTGTCGGCGCAGGAACGGTCATCGAAGTCGACCAGATAGACGCGGTTATCGACGCCGGCGGGCAGTTTATGGTCAGCCCCGGTAGCACGCCAACATTGATCGAAGCCGCGCTGAAAAAAGATATTATGTTGTTGCCAGGGGTCGCCACACCCAGCGAGGCAATGCGGCTATTGGAATACGGCATTCAACACATGAAGTTTTTCCCGGCGGAAGCGGCGGGCGGGATTCCTATGCTGAAGTCAATCTACGGGCCGTTACCGCAAATCACTTTTTGTCCTACCGGCGGCATAACACCTACAACCGCTAAAGACTATCTGGCGCTTCCCAGCGTGGCCTGCGTCGGCGGTTCCTGGATGCTGCCGCAGAAACTTATAGATGCTGGCGATTGGGTCGCGATTGAGGCCCTGGCCGCCGAGGCCGCCGCATTGTCACAACATACCGGGAGATAAGACGTTGGGCAACACCATAAGACACAACATAAGACGCACCAAAATTGTCGCCACCCTTGGGCCCGCGACCGACGACCGCGCGATTTTAAAACAACTAATTCAAGCCGGGGTCGATGTTGTTCGTTTGAACTTCTCCCATGGCAATGCTGAAGATCACCAGCAACGCGCCACTATGGTGAGTGAGCTCGCTGCGGAATGCGGACGCACTGTGGCGATTCTCGGTGACCTGCAAGGTCCCAAAATTCGCATTGCCCGTTTTAAGGACGGCCCCATCAACCTGGCTGAAGGCGACGCATTTGTTCTTGATGCCGATCTTGAGACTGAGGCCGGCGATCAGCAGCGCGTCGGCATCGACTACAAGGAGTTGCCGCGCGATTGCAAGCCAAACGATCTGTTGCTACTTGACGACGGTCGTGTCGTGCTGCAAGTGGAATCGATAGCCGGCAACCAGATTACCTGCCAGGTGATGGTCGGTGGCACGCTGTCTAACAACAAAGGTATCAATCGGCAGGGCGGTGGCTTGTCAGCCCCGGCGCTGACCGATAAAGATCGCGCTGATATTGTGACGGCGGCCAGCATCGGCGTGGATTACGTGGCGATATCGTTTCCGCGTGAAGCCGCCGACATGGATGCCGCACGCAAGTTGTTACGGGAAGCAGGCAGTGAGGCTGGTCTGGTTGCCAAAATTGAGCGCGCCGAAACGGTGGCCGATGCCGAGACACTGGACGGGATTATTCTCGCCTCAGACGTGGTCATGGTCGCCCGCGGTGATCTGGGCGTTGAAATCGGCGATGCCGAGCTGGTGGGCGTGCAGAAGCGCATTATTGCCCGCGCCCGACGTTTGAATCGTGCCGTTATTACCGCCACGCAGATGATGGAATCAATGATCTCCAGTCCGCTACCGACCCGTGCCGAAGTCATGGATGTGGCGAATTCGGTATTGGACGGTACCGACGCGGTGATGTGTTCGGCAGAAACTGCCGCCGGCAAGTATCCGGTGAAAACCGTGGAAGCCATGGTGCGGGTCATCCTGGGTGCCGAACGCGAACGCAGTATTCAGATATCCGGCCATCGCCTCGATCAGGACTTTAACCAGATTGACGAATCCATTGCCATGGCGGCCATGTACACCGCCAATCACCTGGGCGGCGTCAAAGCCATTATCAGCCTGACCGAGTCGGGCACCACGCCGCTGCTGATGTCGC
>JBBKXJ010000199.1:0-8226 GCA_037969395.1 Pseudomonadales bacterium | reverse complement strand
GACCCTGTCAATGATCTGGTCGAACGCTTCTCGTGGATCATGCTATTGGCAAGCAGTTCACTGGGGGTTCAAAAAACCTTATTAGCGGTTAGCAGCTGGATAGGCCTCGGCATACTGGTGGCGCTGGCGGCGTGTCTGCTGTTACTGACTCGATGGACACGCATCAACACCAACAAGACGCTGCTGCGTGCTACCACCCAATTCCTGGTACTGGCACTTGTACTGCGCTTTCTGATGCCGCTGGTAGCGCTTGGCAACGAGTGGTTTTACCAGCAGTTTCTCGCCCAGCAGTACCAGCAATCGTCTGCACGGCTGGAAACTATCAGCGCACAAATCGGCGAGATAAATGAAGAGGTCATGCAAGATGGCAACGCCGAGCCGGCCAGCAGAGCACTGGTTGATCGAGCCAGGCAGCTGTATCGCTCCGCGGTGAAGAAGGTTGATTTCGAAGGGCGGCTGGAAGATTACAAAGTCGCGGTGCAGGATCTAAGCGAAAATACTATTAATCTTATTGTTGTGTTCACTATGCAAACCGTCGTGTTGCCGCTGCTTTTTTTATGGGTTGCGCTGACGCTTGTGCGGCGTGTGTTACGCTAGATTTACCAGCTTGTGCATGTGCTGTCGCCTGCAAACCCGTAGCACAGTTCTGCATGCGCACGGCCCGCCCTACGATTTGTGTTCGTGCTGCTCGGAAACCGTTTTGAGCGGGCCGACCGCCGCGGCGAAGTTTGCCAGTCGTGCACATCCCTCTTTAAGCGTGTGCAAGGGTTGCACCAGCGATAACCTGATATGACCACGGGTACTGCTGCCAAATGCGCTGCCCGGCACGACTGACACATTTTCCGCGTCGAGCAGCTGCTCCGCAAAGCGGATGTCATCGCTGTCGAACGACGAGACGTCGATGATCACAAACATGCCGGCTTCCGGGCGGTGGCAAGACAAGCCCGGAATCTGATTAATCTGCGCCACTACATAATCACGGCGCTTTTTGTACTCGTCACGCATTTCCCGCACGTAATATTCGTCGTTGCTCAGCGCAAATGCGGCAGCGTCCTGGATGAACTGCGGACAGCCGAACAAGGAGGTGGTGGCGTAGTTTTCCAGGTGCTGCATCAGACCGATGGGTCCGACCACCCAACCCATGCGCCAGCCGCTCATGGCGTGCGATTTGGAGAGACCATCAATCATCACCAGATTGTCTAACCGCTCGGCCGAGGCGCGCAGTGATATATGCGGTTTGTCGAAGGTAAACATGGAGTAGACTTCGTCGCACACCAGCCACAGACCCCGGTCGTAGCAAAATGCCGCCAGCCCTTGCAGCGTTTGCTTATCGATAATGGTACCGGTGGGGTTGCCTGGTGTGTTGACAAATACAACTTTGGTGCGCGACGTAACAGCCGCTTTTATGCGTTCAAGGTCAGGCAGGAAATTGCTCGCCGGGTCGGTTGCAACGGGCACAATGGTCGCGTTGAGCGCCTGCATAATGCCGGGATAACCAACGTACATGGGGTCGGGTATCACAATTTCATCGCCCGGGTCTAACAGGCAACTCATCACCGCATAGATCGCCGCTGTGCCGCCGGGGAAAATCGCTACCTCTTCCGGCGAGCAGCGATGCGGTGAGGTACGGGTTTCATAGTCAGCCACCGCGCGCCTGAAATTTAGTTCACCGAGCGCCGGCGAATAGTGAGTGCGCCCTACCCGCATATGGCTGACTGCGTTGTCGATAATAGGATCGGGGGTGCGAAAGTCGGGGTCGCCAACCGAAAGCAGCACAACGTCTTCGCCGTTGCGCTGTTTCTCCAATGCACGCCGGTGCACATTCCAGCCGCTGGATTCTTCGTTGTGCAGGCGTTCAGCCAGTTGGCTGAAGTGTGGTTGAAACGGGGTGTTGCTCATTTGAACCTCTGTGTTGTCATAGTCGACTGACGTTAATAAAACGCATTGTTCATGGCAATTGGCGAAGCGTGCGCAGGGCGCACCCTACGGGCTATAGCGCTTTCTTAAGCGCTGCTATCAGCGTAGGGCTGCAGAATATTGCTGCCATTAAACTGGGCGTCAAGCACGGCGATGAAGGTATACACACCGATAAGTTTGCGGTTCAGAAATAGGAATTCCTTGGGCGGAATCCGAAAGTAACGACTAAACGACGATTTTGCGGCACGCTTGGCAATGCGCGTCGGCAGGTCGCTGTCTCTCCACTTATATTGGCCTTGTTCATTCAACGCATACGCCGGCACGGTGTCGGGCTCAAATACCAGCGGCTCAATAATGCCTGCGCATACTTCGGTAAATGATTGGCGCACATCTTCCGGGTAATCCGCTTTGATGAAATCCAGCGCAATAGTGGCCGCCTGTACTTTTGCGAGGTCGTTGTTGTAGGCGCCGATAATCATATCCTTAAGCGGTTGCAGAAATGAATCGTCGTAACGTTGCACCGCACCAAAATCCAGCAATACAATTTGATCAACGCCGCTTTCCTGTTCGGCAATGCGAATACGGTAGTTGCCAAAATTAGGATCGGTTTGAATCTCGCCCCAATCGAACACTTCCCGCAGGAACAGCTCCAGTGCTTTAGCGCCCAGCTGATCGCGGCGTTGCTGCGACAATGCCTGCACCGCTGCGCTACCCAGGCTATGGCCGGCCTCGTAAGACATTGTTAGCACATGCGCGGTGGACATTTCCGGAAACATGGTCGGCACCACAAAGCGTTCATCGTGCTGCAGCAGTTCGCCAAAGCGCTGGGTGGTTTCAAGTTCGATACTGTAGTCCACCTCGCGATGCAGCATCGTGCGCACCTCTTCCAGCCAGGCGCTAAATTCTTTGGTTGCAGTGATAAGGTTCGCCATCTTCAGCATGGTGGCGACCGAGTCAACGTCGTTATCTACCGTTTCAGCAACCCCCGGGTACTGGATTTTCATACACAGCTGCTGCCCCGTTTTCTTATCGGTAGCGCGGTGTACCTGCCCCAATGAGGCTGCACCAATGGGCTCTTGCTCGATGTCCAGTTGCTGCAACTTTTCCTCGCCCAGCTCGGCCTGCAGTACTTTATAAATGCTGGACCAATGCAGCGCAACGGTACGGTCCTCAAGCGTGTGCAGCGCCTCGGTCACTTCGGGCGGCAAAAAATGCTCGCCGTAAAGGGCCATCATCTGACCGATTTTTACAGCACCGCCCTTTAAGTCGCCCAGCTCCTTCACCAGGTGGCGCGCCTCCTCCGACAGCATGCGTTTGCGCCTGTCTGCCTTGCCCTGCTTGCTACCCAGCAACAGGCCCGGCGCCTGCGCCATCATGCGGCCGCCGGCCAGCAGGCCGGAGCGGGTGAAACTCAGACGGCGTTCGAAGCTGCCGGTCTTGATGCGACGAACATTCTTGGGTGTATCTGTAGTCGGTTTGTCTTTGATGGCCAAGCGGTTTCCTTAGAGAATTCGTGCAAAATACGAACTCTCTATTAAAAGTGCTGTGCCCGCTTTTGTGAAGTGATTTTTTCGCTAACCGCGTGAGTGACCGATTTCAGCGGCCCATTTCAAGAGTTTCGCTGCGGGGAATGCGTTCTAAGCAGTTGCGGATTTTTCAAAAGTCGCCTGCCACGGCGCGTGTAACAGGTCTGCAACCTGCTGAGCCGGCACCGGGCGGCTGAACAGATAACCCTGCACCTCGTCACAGCGCATATCGCGTAACATTGCCAGCTGCTGCTGGGTTTCAACGCCCTCCGCTACCACGGCAAGACCGAGGCTTTGGCCCAGCGTAATGATAGTTGACACGATACTGGCATCGCGCTCATCGCTCTCGATACCCATAATAAAGCTACGGTCAATTTTTAAAATGTCCAGCGGCATGCGCTTCAGATAATTCAGCGAAGAATAACCTGTACCGAAATCATCCATCGCTACCTGCACGCCATGGCGACGTAATTTCTGCAGAATTTTGATGGCACCCTCCAGGTCTTCCACCACCGTAGATTCGGTAATCTCCAGTGCTAACAACCGTGGGTCGAGTTCCGCCGCGACCGCCATCGACAGCACCTGGTCGACCAACTGCTTTTGTTGGAACTGAACGGGGGACAGATTTACCGCTATCGTCAATTCAGTATTGTGTTCGCGATTCCAGGCCGCCGTTTGCTGCATAGCCTCCCGCAATACCCAATCACCGATGACGTTAATCATCTGGGTTTTTTCCGCGATGGGGATAAAATCATTGGGCGGCACCAGGCCTTTTACTGGATGATTCCAACGCACCAGCGCTTCGAAGCCGATGATTTTGCCATCTTTTAAACACACCTTGGGCTGGTAGTACAGCTCAAACTCTTGCCTCTCAATCGCGTGCCGCAAATCGCTTTCGAGCTCCAGTTGCCGCACCGACGCCTCGTTCAACTGTTGCGAGAAAAACTGAAATTTATGTGGCCCTGTTGCCTGCTTCGAGTGATGCCTGGCAATGCTGGCATTGTTGAGCAGCACTGCCGCTTCGTCGCCATCGGCGGGATACACACTGATGCCCACATTCGCGGTAATACCGACTTTGTGGCCGGCGATATCAACCGGCTCGCTCAGCACTTCAAAGATACGCTTTACAATCCAGGTGATTGACTCAACGTCGGTAACATCAGTAAGCAATACGCCGAATTCGTCGCCATTTAATTGCAATATGGTCGGCGATGTCTGATCTGCTGCAATCAGAGCAACAGAGTCAGATTCGCGTAAGGTGTGATTGAGGCGCGCCGCCGTTTCGAGCAACAGGCGGTTGCCGGCCTCGGGGCCGAGGGTGTAATTGATTTTTCTGAATATATCCAGGCCTAAAGACAACACGGCGGCAACCCCGCTGCCACGCCGCGTTCTGACCAATGCCTGTTCAATACGATCACAGAACAGCTGCTTCGCCGGCATATCACTTAACGCGGTCATATCAGTTGGCTGCGCGTCCGCTGCTGCAGCGGCTGCAGGTACGTGCACATGGGCGCGACCGGCCTGCTCTACATTGCCGTCGTTCGATGCTTCCTGACCGACCACCAGGTCGTCGAGATAGCCATCTTGTGGCGAGCCTTCGAGCTGCTCCTCCGCTAACTTGCTATTCCAGCTCACGACTTTGTTGCGGCCGCTGCTTTTGGCGAAATATAGCGCCTGGTCAGCTTCGCAGATAAGCGCTTCGGTATCTTCAGCTCCGAAGACTACCGAGGCGACGCCGAAACTCGCTGTCAGGTTTTGCAGCGGTCCAAAACGCGCCTCGCCACCGGTTTCTATTTCCCGACGAATGCGGTCGGCGATGCCAGCGGCCATTTCAATTTGTATATTGGGCAGCACAACGCAAAATTCTTCGCCACCGTAGCGACTGACCAGGTCAACATCGCGGGTATTGGATTTGAGAATGGCCGCCACGTTTTTGATCACTTTGTCGCCCACACTATGACCATAAGTGTCGTTGACTGCTTTAAAGTGATCGATGTCTACCATCAGACAGCTGAGCTCGCCGCCCGACTTTCGCGCCTTTTCAAACAGCGGGCCAAACTGTTCGTTCATTGCCCGCCGGTTGAGGCAATTTGTTAACGGGTCGCGCGTTGCAAGCACCTGCAACTTTTCGTTCTGCGACTCTACATGTTTTTGCGTCTCTTCGAGCTCCGACAACATGGTTTGCAGCGCTGTGTTTTTCTGCTCCAGCTCGGTCACATCGTCGAAGGTTGACAGCACGCCGCGGCTGTTGCCGCTGTCGTCTAATATAGGCGCGCTGTTGACCATAAATATGCGCTGTCGTTGTGCATTATTTTCATCCAGCGTCAGGCGTACCCCGGTGTGGCTTTGACCATCGTTAAAAACGCGATTCCAGGGCATATAATCAGCGCCGGGCTTTTGGTCCGTTTCAGGCCAAATCCAGTGCAGGTTTGACGCCTGTCGTCCTAACAAGTATTCCAGCGATTCCTGCGATTTCTCTAGAAAGACAGCATTGGCGAGCACGATGTGGCCCTGCTCGTCCAGGATCAACACACCCTCGGCCAATGCATCAAACGCGGCTTTAACGCGCGCCGGAATAACACCCGAGGGGTCTAATTCGCGCAATGCTCGATGCATAAAATAGCGATAGCCGAAAAACCCGAGCAGAGCGACGAACGCGACCAGGCCGGCAAACGATTGATTCAGGAAAGCCTGTATACCGCCCGGGTTTAGCGGAGTGAAGCTAATTTCGACGGCGGCCCAGGGCTGGCCACGATTGAAGATAGGCACGACCACATTGTCGGCATTTGATTTGTCGGTGTTGTCGCGGTGCCACAAACGGTAATGGTCGCCGGCGCTCGAAACAATGGAGCCGTCGGTCATGCGCAGTGCGGCTGACTGAACATCGTCGTTACGCGCTACCACAGCTTTGATGGTTTCATTGATAGACGTGAGTGCGCCGCTGTTAACAGCCGCAGAAAACTGCACCGCCAGCGCTTCGCACAGTTTTTTCCGCGCCTCCAGTTTAGTGCTGGCGGCATTCGGCATCAGGCCCAGCATGTCGCTGGCGAACAGGATGCTGATAGTAAGCATCATGAGTCCCAGGCTCAGGCGCGTAGCCGGCTTAATACGCAGCTTCATGAAATGCCTGGTTCATGGTTTAACCGTTCCCTTATTGGTCTCAAATAGCCCGTCAACCGCATTCTGATTTTTATCTGCCGCTGCGGCCTCTTTTGCCGCGCGGTTGCCGGTTATTACCTTTTCCTTTGTTGAAAGTATAGGTAATGGATCGAAACCCTTCCACAAAGGCATGGTAGAAAGAAAACTGGCTAGTAACGAGCCACCGCGGAGTAGCCAGGTGACAAAACCGGCCGACGCTGTGAGCGTAGAACCGGCTACTATTTTGACAATAAGCTCGCTTTGTTCCTGTTCAGCGGAGAGATCGTTCATCTCCCGCTCCATTTTTTCCAGTTGCTCCCATAGGCCGTGGTCGGCCATCACGCTGTTAAGTGCTGCGCTTTCCAAATCTGACACGGTTCGTGTGCCCGCTTCATTTAACCTTGGCGACGTTTGCGGACTATTTTCAGGCAACTGTTGTATCGCATTGCCTACAGGTCCGATTGGCACGAAGAAGTTTGCGATCGAACCTGGCTCGCTCTCGCCTGACGGCGGATTGGTCGTTTTTACAATGGTGCTGACATCATTTTTTGTGCTGCTGCCGCCGCCTAAACGACGATCGAAGCTATCTTCTTCGGCGTTTGCTGAATCTACCGAGCTGTCAGCGCTACTTTCAACATCACGTTGCGCAATATTCACCGTGCTGTCTGGACTGCCATCGGTTGGCAGTATGTTTGACGCTGCTTCATCACCGCTGTTTGAGTCAGTGCCGACAATATCTGCAGGAACGCTGACAACGCCGCGTGCGACAATAGTAAAAACCTGGAGAGAACTGCTACCGTCGGAGGATTCTGCCCGCACTGCAATGTTGTAGTTTGTCGTTATTGGCTCTGTCAGCGGCGCATTAAGCGTGACGACGCCCGTTGTGGCATCGATTGCAAACAGGCCTCTGGCGTCATCGCTCAGGCTGAATGTGACAGTGTCGTCTGCGTCAGCATCTTCGGCAGTTGCGGTGATGCCAACCGGCGAGCCGATGGGGGCATCTGCGCTAACGATATTTTCTGCGGGATCGGCGTCTTCGACCGGGGAAACCTCAAACTCCGCTATGTCGGTGAGATTGATTGTTATTGTTGCGTAACCTGACTGCGCTGGCGTTCCGTCGTCCGTTACCTGAACAATCAGCGTCAATGCCGGGTTTAATTCGAAGTCCAGGGCGCTGTTGTCTGCGACCTTGATCTCACCCGTTATGGAATCAACAGTGAATGTCGCAGCGCCTGTTCCACCTGTGATACTGAAGATATGATTATCACCCACATCGACATCACTAAACGCGACAGTGCCAACAGCAAAGCCAGTTGGGCTGTTTTCAGTGACGGTAAACACTTGGTCGTTGAGGGTTGGCGCGTCGTTTTGCGGGGTGACCGTTAAACTCACTGCGGCCACATTGGACGTCGTCCCATTCGCATCATCTATCGTATAAGTAAAACTGTCACTAACGGTCTCACTACCGTCGTGAGTAAAGTCCACCGTGCCATCGGTGTTGACGACGATAGTTCCGTTCGCAGGCCCACTGTCCAGGGAAACGCTTGTAAGATCCAACCCATCATCGACATCGCCGTCGTTGGCCGCCAGGTTTAGAGTGGTCGTTGCCCCTTCGTTCACCGCAAAGTTATCGGCTGCCGCCAGC
>JBBKXJ010000198.1:0-38828 GCA_037969395.1 Pseudomonadales bacterium | reverse complement strand
CGGTCAATATGTTACACCCTGACGAAAACGCAACCGCGGTTGCGCATTTGCTGGAGGAGCAGCGAAAGAAGAAGATCAATGGCCCACAACGACAGGCCGATGCGCTGTTGTTGCTGGCGGAACGCTGCCTGCAAACACCGGCGAACGACGAAGCGGTCCCGGACTCCAAAACTGCCGACCGCTACCAGGTGATTGTACACGTTGATATTGAAACGCTGACGGATGCTGACGAACTACCCTCTGTGCCGCTAGAACAGCAACACTGTGAACTGGAGCACGGACCTGCTCTGCTGCGAGACAGTGTAAGACGCCTCTGTTGTGATGGCAGCGTGTTAGCAGTACACACAGATGCGCAAGGTAAGCCGCTTAATATCGGCCGTAAAACCCGCGCTATACCGCCCGCCATACGCCGCGCACTCACAGTGAGAGACGCGGGCTGCACCTTCCCCGGCTGCACCTGCAAGCGCTATGTAGATGGTCATCACATCCTCCACTGGGCCGACAGCGGCGAAACCAGCCTCGATAATTTGACCTTGCTCTGCCGCCATCATCATCGGCTGGTGCATGAGGGTGGCTTTGCTGTGACAAGAACTAATGACGGCAGGCTGCTATTCACACGCCCAGATGGAAAAGCATTGGAAACAGCGCCGCTGCCGCGTCACGCAACGCGATGGGTGGAAGATATCAATAAAGATAACCGCATCCACATCGACCATAAAACAAGTTATCGACAACGCGATAGTATTATGGACTACGGTATGGCGGTTGATGGCTTGATTCAACAGCGGGTGTCAGGAATTGCGTGATGTAAACTCGCAGAGTTTAAAAATTATCAACGCCGCACCGAAACATTTACTGGTAGCTTCTACTGGTAGCTTCAGTTTTTTTCACCATGGTGTCGTCGATTATAGTGCCGGGCTGCCGACCAGCGTAGCGCTACGCATGTCTAGCGCCGGGGCAGCAGCACTCTTACCGTTTTGGGCGCAAACTGCGCAGCATCGTCTATGTGGCCAACGTATTCCCGCTGTTTGTCATTGGTACGAAAGTGTATGTGCAGCGGCGTAGTTGGCGATGTTGCGCTGCATCTGGATCATCTCGAGCAAGCGCTTGCTGAACGTCTGACGCTGCATCCGCGCATTCAAGGGCTGGTGCATATAGGCGCTCCGCAGGGGTACTTCTCCCGGCACGGTGCCGGTGTAATCCGGATGCTTGCCGGCGAATATGCGCGGTCGCTTACATCATGGCAACGCCCTCAAAAGCTATTGCATCAACCTGTTGTATGCTCATCGTGAAATCAATTAGCGGGCAGTTACTGTTGCAGCTCAAACGCTCCAATATCACAGCTCGAGCCAGAGGGGCTGACCAGCCCACGTTGGTCCGTGCCATGTTCGGCACCGGCCAAACAACTTACCGCATCGATGGCGTTGCTGCCGGCTGAAAGTGCGTGGCTAACCGTTAGCCCAAGGTTTGATAGCAAGTTGCTGTCGAGTCCGGTCACTACACCAAGATTGAATCCAACATCTATACCGCAGCCAATATCGCTAATCAGGTTACTGGTGCCGGTGATTGTCACACTGTCTAATTCACAACTGTCGCCGCTTCTCGCCGAATTCAGTGCGATAATCGACGCTTCAATATCCACGCTGGTATTTAGCGCATGCAGCGCGCCCCCGCTAGAGGATGACAGCAGCAGCCCAGGCAATGTGTTAGCGACAACGCTCGCGTGGGTTAGCACCACCTGCCCGCCGTTTTGGTAAATACCAGCACCGACTGCTGAACCGATAGTCGAGGTATTGCTGCTGACTGTACTGTGCGCCAGCGTCAAATCAGCATTGGCACTGAAGATTCCCGCGCCCTTAGCAGTACCGATTAATCCGCTTAGGATATTCGAATGCACAACGCTGCGTAAAACATCAAGACTGCCGCCTGACTTGTAAATACCAGCGCCCTCGATTGTGGTACCGCTACCATCGTTGAGCGAAATGGAACTGTCCACAATAAGCACATTTCCAGCTCCACTGTAGACACCCACACCTCGATTGCTGATACTGGCCGCAACATTGAGTGTCACCACGGAATCCAACAGGGTCAGATCTGCTGAGGCATGTATACCCGTGCCGCGACAGTTACTACCAACGGCCAGGTTCGCGCTGACAAGCACATCTTTAAGCGTTGTCGTAGCCAATGTATACAAACCAGCGCCGAAATCGGCATTGCCGTTTTGCAGAGTCAGGTGTTCGAGTCTGACATCAATACCCGCTTCAATGCGCATGACCCGGTGCGTCGCTAGCAATCCTGTCAGCCCTGCCTGCAATACTGTATTGCCAAGCGTCGTACCGCGTATGGTTAACTGGTCGACAGTCACCACAATTTCCGCTTCGGTGTATACGCCAATGCCCAGCAGTAGCAAATCTCCCGCTTGCGCCAGCGTTAGAGTGTGACCTAAAGTCGCACACGCCGTTGCCTCCGTGAGGCAATCGTTGCCATCGCTGCCAAGCAGTTCAACATACAGAGTCGTGCCTGCCGTCAACGGCTGATAGTCTTCCTCGTCGTCCATGCCGTCATTGTCATCGTCTGTGTCCGTATTATCACCGATTCCATCTGAGTCCGTGTCCACCGTTTCGTCCGGGTCATTGGGGAATGCATCGGCATTGTCTCCTACGCCATCACCATCACTGTCTGCTGACTCCTCATCATCGAGTGGATAGAGATCGCTGCCATCATCTACACCATCGCCGTCGGTATCGGCTTGCAGCGGATCGGTACCGTCAAGGAGTTCCTGCGCGTCCAGAATACCGTCGCCATCGTCGTCAAGATCAGTATTGTTACCCGTGCCGTCGCTATCGGTATCTACTGATTCCAGTGGATCGTTGGGAAACGCATCGCCGTTATCGTCGACGCCATCGCCGTCAGTGTCTTGCGTTTCGCTCGCATCATTCGGGAATGCATCACCATTATCGCCTACACCATCGCCGTCCGAGTCGGTGGTCTCAGCCGGGTCGGAAGGGAAAGCATCGGCAGCATCGTTCACTCCATCGCCGTCGCTATCCGGGTTCAGCGGGTCGGTGCCCTGTGCTGGTTCGTCTGCATCGAGTACACCATCATTATCGTCGTCTGTGTCGGCATTGTTGCCTGTGCCGTCGTTATCGGTGTCAACGCTCTCCGAAGAGTCTAGTGGGAACGCATCGTCTCCATCGTTGACACCGTCGCCATCACTATCAGCGTTAAGAGGGTTGGTACCCTGGCTGGTTTCGTCCTGGTCCGTAACGCCATCATTGTCGTCGTCAGGATCGGTGTTATCGCCAATGCTGTCGCCGTCAGTATCCTGCGATTCGGCCGGGTTGAGTGGGAAAGCATCACTGCCATCGTTCACACCATCGTTATCCGTATCAGCAACAAGAGGGTCGGTACCAGCGTTTTGTTCCACCAAGTCGGGTAGTAAATCGTTATCGTCGTCCAGGTCTGCATTGTTACCGGTGCCATCGCCATCGGTGTCCGTGTCTTCCGAGGGGTCGTTCGGGAAAGCATCGCCGTTGTCGCCTGTACCGTCGCCGTCGGAGTCTGATGATTCAGCGGGATCATTTGGGAACGCATCGCTGTTGTCGCCGACCGAGTCACCGTCGGAATCTGCTGATTCATCGGCATCCAGCGGAAATGCATCAGTGCCGTCATCAACGCCGTCATTGTCGCTATCTGGATTTAGCGGATTGGTACCCTGAGTGGCCTCGGCGGCGTCATCGACACCGTCGCCATCGTCGTCCGAGTCGGCATTGTTGCCGACGCCATCGCTATCGGTGTCTGTTGCTTCGGTAGCGTCCAGTGGAAATTGGTCCGCTGCGTCGTTGACGCCGTCGCCATCGGAATCGGGATTCAGTGGGTTAGTTCCCTGATTAACTTCGTCGCTGTCGCTGACGCCGTCATTGTCATCGTCACCGTCAGTATTGTCGCCGATACCGTCGCCGTCAAAGTCGCTGCTTTCTCCGGCGTTGCGTGGAAAGGCATCTGCTTCATCGACAACTCCGTCGTTGTCATCATCCGCATCATCAGAATCGGCTACGCCGTCATTATCGAAATCGACCGCGTCACCGTTAAAGGGATCGATGCCAGGGCTAAGCTCTGCAGATACCGAATCGCTAATATCGGCAATGACAAAATCGAATAGTTCAGAAGATTCGAGAAGATGTAACACCGCTTCGTCGACAGATATCAGGCGTGCGGGGTCTGGCTGTGTACCGAATTTCTCAAGCGTGGCGACAACCAGTTCGCTGTTTTCAAAGTCGGCACTTGTAGCACCCAGGCGCAACTCACGAATGTCAATGTCGAATAATTCGGGTAAGGTTATTGCCTCAGGCGTCTGGTTTTGGTCAATTGATAGCAGTAGTCTCGCACAATTGATAACACGTTGATCGATATCACGAGTTTCAAGCAGATCAAGAATGGTGACAACTGGACTTGTGCTTACTGGCCCGAAGGATTTTTGGCCAATAGTAAAGGTAGCGGACTCCCCCCTCTACATAGTCGAATTCCCCGGCTGCATTAGTTCTGCCTGAACTTGTGTCAGTCGTGAAATCTACTTTGCCCAGTAAACCGTCAACAAGAATCCCTGTTTTACCATTGCCAGACGTTGAGGTAACAGACGGCTGACCAGTACCGGGGTCAATGTGTTGTGTCTTACTATCGGAGGGGAGGAGTAATGGCGGATCGCTGACATCGCAGCCAGCTAAGCCGCATAAAAGAATTACACAAGCGAACGTGGAGGAGTTTGTTTATGCACTCGTCAGTAAGCAATCCATTTGCTAAAAAAAACGCAGTCATTTGAACATGGCTCAGTTAAGCGCAATTACAACGTTGTTTAAAAAAGGACAAGAGGGGGACGTCCAGCTAATCCTGATTAACACTAGGATTTGTTCTCATCGTTAACACAGTTAGTTGCGTTCCGATGTGAATACTCTCCCCCGGCATGCTCCCCCAGCGAATCCGAATACAATCTGTTCAACGGATCGGAGATAGCACACCTCATTAGCTCGCCATTTTTTTGGCAGCCGCTTGATTCCAGGCGATAAACCCCTGATTTAAAATCAATAGCGCTGTCGAAAGATTGCCTGCATTTTGAGTCGTTCACCGCAAACAAGCCAGCGCAGGTAAAAATACTCTGCTGAGCTAAGCTTATTAGGATGCAGCGGACGCGAGCGAGCGCGGCCGCTCCAGATCTGGACGAGAACTATCAAGATGCCAACAATAAAACTCAAGCCAATGGTGTTGCGGGTCGCCGCGGTATTTACCACGTTACTGTGCATCTTTATTTTGCAAAGCAGACTGTATCAAGTAGCGCAAGATATAGTGATTGAAAGACGCACTGAAATGTATAAAATCCAGGCGAACAGCTTAACGGCATACTACGATGCGCTGTTACAAGCTGACATCGCCAGCATCGAACAGTTGCTTCATAGCCTTGAAATTCAGTCAGAAGCAAGCGCTATAGAACGTTTGGCGAGCTTCGTCAGGAACATGAAATTCAATCATTCGTTTATCGATGACCTGCAGCTGGCCGTTGTTATGCCCGGCTCCGGCAAGGTCTCCCGTGTGGAAGATAGCGATACGCACGCCGCTAATATCTTCTATTTTAATAGCGCCGACTATAAGAGTATCGCTTTCGATCTGTATGGAAGAAAACAAAACGCGCTTGTAAGTCAGTGGAATAACGGTAAGTCTCAAGTGTTTCTTCCCCTCCATAATCGCTACCCTGCAGCCAACAATAAAATCTTTCTTCGCATACGGCTCGACATGGAAGCAAATCAAATTCGAGCAAATCAACCGGAACTGCCGGAGTGGTTAAGCGTCAGTCTTGAACTGCTGGCCGATGATTCAGTTGGTAGTTTTAATAATGCGCACAATCTACCGGGTGCGACTGGCGAACAACATAAGCTGGTTAACCCCTATGCGCTGGTAGATATGAATAATGTCGTTATATTAAATAAATTGAAAAGGTCGCTGTTTTCGCAACAGCTGGCAGTACGCTTCAGTGCCGAACCGGCGTACTTTATGTTCCCCCAGCAAATATACCAATTAATTCGACAAAGGGGTTTATTAGCTGCGTTAGTGTTCTCATTTCTTGTGTATGTGCTTGTCGGTCGCAGTCAGGATATCCAGCGAACCATTAGATCAAGAACCCGTGAACTGGCGAAATCCAATGACAAACTCAATGATTTAATGAATAAAGTCTCTGGCATGCTTTACGAATACGATATGGAAAGTCACCGTTTTACCCATGTAAGTCGAAAATCGATGGACATTTGGGGTTATACACCAGAGGAGGCCATGAATGTTGATGGGCCGTTCCGCAAGCATGTACTTCCAGCAGACTATTCGGCTGTGTCGGTACGCTATGACGAGGCATTTCTGAATAATAGTACCGTCAACGTGGAGTATCGAGTGAAAGGATTGAAGACGGCAACGACGTGGATCCGCGATATCGCTACCCCTTATATCGACACTGATGGGCGAAGATGTATTGCAGGCGTTATGCTGGATATTTCCGAGTTTAAAAAAATATCGGCGGAAAAAGCAGCAACGGAAAAAATGCTTAGACTCAGACAAGCCCATTTTGAGGCTGTTACCCAGGGAACTAACGACCCAATCATCCTCGTTGACAGTATTCACGCCATCATGTTTTTTAACCGAGCGGCAGAAAATGCCTTCGGCTACCAGGAGAAGGACGTCATTGGCAAACCGGTTACCATGCTATTGACCGACGATTCGGCATCTACCTTTCAGCTGCGCACCCGTAGCAATTATAAGGAATCAACGGCAGCCGGCTCATACGAGGTAGAAGGCGTGCATAGCGATGGAACGATTATTCTTTTTGCCACGTCACTCAGCCCAGTTGCTCTTGATGATGAACAGCAATATCTTGTCGTTATCATGCATAACCTGACCCAGTTCAAAAGAATGGAGGAAGACCTGCAACAGGCTCAAAAACTTGAGGCCATAGGTCAATTGTCGGCGGGCATCGCGCATGAGTTAAATACACCCGCCCAGTTTATATCGGATAACATCACTTTCCTGCAGGAAGCGTCTGCTGAATTACTTGCATTGTGCAATAAAGCCAGTGCTCTGGGGCGCTCTTCTACGAACCTGGAAGAGCTGGTGAAAACGATCGAAGACGAGTCCAGGGCTGCGGACCTTGATTATTTGAATGAAGAGATTCCGAAAGCTCTGTCGCAATCTGCGGATGGTATCAGCCGCGTCGCGACCATCGTAAGAGCAATGAAGGATTATGCGCACCCTGGAAAGGAAAAGTCACCGATCGATTTGAACCATGCGCTGGCTAGCACGATTACGGTGTCCGGTAGCGAGTGGAAATATTCTGCGAAAATGGAGACTAATTTCGCGCAGGATCTACCAATGGTTGAATGTGTCGCTGGAGAGATCAACCAGGTCGTACTCAATCTAATAGTTAACGCTGCGCATGCCATCGTAGATAAATATGATGACTCGGATGAGCTTGATGGCAAGATAACAATCAGTACGCAGATGCAAGCAGACTCGGTGTTGATTCTGATAGCCGACAATGGACCAGGCATACCAAAGGCCATACAAAGCAGAATGTTCGAACCCTTCTATACCACCAAGGAGGTTGGCACCGGAACTGGGCAAGGTTTGAGCATCGCGCACAAGATTGTAGTGGATAAGCACAACGGTAAGATTTTGGTTGACAGTACTGAGGGCGTTGGAACTACCTTCACGATTCAGTTACCGATTAATGACGAAAACTATGATGATGCAGCGATGACTGTAAATTTACTGTAGAAACACACAGCAATGTCAACGGATGATATTGCGCCGAACCCAGGGAAAGAAATTGAAAAATATCGCCTTCATAGATGACGACTGCAGAATACTGGATGGCATAAAACGCATGCTGCGGCGCGAAAGAACGCGCTGGGATATGTCTTTTTTCGAATCGGTGGACCGCTTTTTCGAAGAGCATGGAAAGAAAACCTTCGATATTGTGGTTAGCGATATACGCATGCCAAAAACAAACGGTGTTGAGCTGTTGCAGAAGGTCAAAAACCTGTCGCCCGCTACGATTCGCATAGCGTTGTCCGGTTTTGCGCAGGAAGAACTTCTATTGGAGAGCTTGCAGGTATCACATCAGTTTATCGCCAAGCCTGCGGAACGCGATGAGATAATTCGTGCGATTGATCTTTCCCTGTCAGTTGAACAACTTATCAACGATGCTGGTCTCAAGTCGGCGGTTGGGTCCATAGACTCAATCCCCACCCTTCCCGTTGTGTATAGTAAAATAATGCAGGTGCTCGCCACAGAGGGGTGTACGTTCAGAGAAGTTGGCGCGATTGTCGCTGAGGATGTCGCGCTATCAACAAACGTCATTAGAATCGTGAATTCGGCTTACTTCGGATTACGGCGTCATATCGAATCTGTCGAGCAGGCGGCATCTATTCTGGGTATGGACACAATAAAGAACCTCACCCTTTCCGGCAGTGTCTTCAAGGCTTTTTCCAACGATAAGGTAGACACTCGATCGATTGGAGCACTTAATCATCTTGCGCTGCGACGCAGTCGATTAATGCGCAAATTTACCGATGCAGCGCAGCTATCTGGACGCACGAAGGATCATTGCCAGGTGGCTGCATTGATGTCGGTACTTGGTGAACTGATCTGCCTGGCCTTTCCCGACGCGCTTGCATCGAAAAAAACCGGTTCTATTGAGCATCCGACAATCGGCGCTTATGCGCTGAGCATTTGGGGCATGCCCCAGGCGGTGGTTGCAGCCGTTATGTGGCAAAGCGATCCCGGCGACAGTCAGTATGATGAGATCAGCCCTATTGCTGTATTACATGCTGTTGTTGGCATGCAGTTGGATTATGACAGCAGAGGAGTCACTGACGAAGGCAACGAAAGAATAAATTTTGACTATCTGGAAACGGTAGCCGGAAAACAACTGGTCGAGCAATGGATGCGATTGGTGAATGAAGATGCCGAAGGTGAGTAGGCACGCAGTGTGCTACTTCTTTTTTTTAACTCTAATTAAGCAACTGAAAAAGCCGCGATTTTCATCAAGGTTTGGTAGAAATTGCCAATACGTATATACAGATTTGGGAGAAGACAATGCATAAAATTATGTTAGTTGATGATGAAATTGGGATGGTGTCGTCGATGCAGCGTGGCCTTAGGGCGGCTGATCGTCAGATAGAGGCATACACCGATCCTCGCAAGGCTTTAGCTGATTTAGAGATCGGGGCAATTGATTTGATTGTTTCCGATTACAAGATGCCGGGTATGAACGGCGTTAATTTTCTTGCAGAGACACTGCGTATACAACCCGATGCAATCCGTATTATTGTGAGTGGTAACGTCGATCTTGAATTTCTTAAAGATGCTATTAATCGGGCCGAGATCTATCATTTTCTGCCAAAGCCGTGGAATGACCAGGAATTGACATCTGTTGTCAATAAAGCGTTGGAATTACACAGTTTGAGAATAGAAAATAAACGGCTTGTGGATAAAGTGCGCCGCCAAAATGATCACTTACAGCAACAACAATCAGAACTGCAGCGGCTTGAAGCGCTAAACCCGGGTATTACTCAAGTTGATCGTGACAGCGATGGCGCAATACTGCTAGACATTGATTGACGTAAAAGTAGCAGCTCAGACCGAATCTGTCAGTTACCGATATAGCGTGACTTCGAAAGTCATTTCATCGTAAGCCACGCAGTGCTTGCAGCACATCCCCTCTTAGCTGATCGATCGTGGTAGTGATAGCCTGTGCGCTGGCACGCCGCTCGCTACTTTTGTTGGCATGCTCGGCCGTCTCGGGTCTCTCCAGCCGTGCCTGGTGATTCTCCCACGTGTTAAACAGATTCTGCTGCGCGCTGGCAACGGTCTCCGGCAACAGCTCACAAAATGTTTTTATATCCCACACAATGGCCCAACCGATGCGAGGATCTTCGCTTGCTTCCTCCGGCGTATAACCCAAATGCAGCACCACGCGTTCCAATTCGCCCAGCTTCAGCAAGACTTCGAAACCGGCGGCGCGCTGGTTGCGATTTTGTTCGGTCAATTCATTGCGCCAGGTGTTGTAGCTCAGGCTGCTGAGCGCGATGGCAAGGCTGATCAACGCCACCAGGTTACGTCGTATTTGTTCGGTAAATCGATTGGCTGGCATCGTTTAGTGCTCTTTGTAGATACGCGGCGATTATAGAACGATGTGCGGTAGTCGTCACAGCACGCCGTTGCGCGCCATATAACTATCCTTGCCTATACTTTTTGCAGGACTAGACGGAGTTGTTGTATGGCCTGGCCAATGGTATTCGGCGTTATCACCTGTTGTCTGTTATTGAGTAACAGCCTGGTGCGCCTGTATGAACAAAATGCGACCGCACAGGCATGGGCCGACGATGCCTTGTTGCGCCAGCTGTGGACTATTCTGCGGGTGTTGGAAGACAGCCCCGGAGGATTGATTTCAACCGAGCTGAAGCTGGCGATTTGCCGGTTTCTGGCCAGATCCTTTCGCCGCTTGCATGCACGCCATGGAAGCGGCGCGGGCTATTTGCCTTGCATTGAAGCGGCCGACTCGCAGATAACAACGCTGAATCAACGCGCGACCGGTAAAACTTTACCCAATTTTGAAGATGAGTCGAGGATAAGAGCCGCCCAGCAGGCCTTACCTGGCGTGCGCCGTGTTGTGAAACAGCTGCGCGCTCACAATGCGGTGTCAGTCACAGCAGCGCGTAAATTTATGCTGCAGCTCGACCAGCGCAGCCTTGAAATTGCCGCCGACAACTACGTGCTCAGCGCGCGTAATGCGGAGGCTACGAATGACTCCGTAGCGGCGTTGCGCTATTACAAATCGGCACAGCGCGCATTGAGTAAAGCCGGCGGCAGCGCCACAGCAAACAACCGGCTGCCAATGCTGGAAGCGAACATTAGCAAGTTACAAAGCGAGTAATGCCACTGCCTGTTTAGCCATCACTCCTCTGCTTGCAGCTGCAGCGACACTGAGTTGATGCAGTAACGCTCGCCGCTCGGCGCCGGGCCGTCGTTGAATACATGACCCAGGTGGCAGCCACAGTTGCTGCAACTCACTTCGGTGCGCACCATGCCGTGACTGTGATCGGTTTCGCTAACAACACGGTCGCCGGCTACCGGCTCGAAAAAGCTGGGCCAGCCACTGCCGGAATCGAATTTCGTGGCGGACGCGAACAACTCCTCGCCGCAACACTTGCACAGATATTTACCGTTAGTTTTAGTGTCGGTGTACTCGCCGGCGAAGGCTCGCTCGGTGCCTTTTTCACGGCACACATGATATTCTTCGTCGCTGAGTTGGGCACGCCATTCGGCTTCGGACTTTTCAATTTTTGCCATTTTGACTACCTCTGTTGTTGCTAGCGGCATTGCGCTGGCATGCTAGAATATCCATGCCGTTTTAAAGGCGCACACGCATAAATTTAAGCAAAACATTGTGCCATCTTTTTGGCTAAACTTAAAACAGACTCTAATACGGTATCTGATCTGATGCACCAAATTCTAAAATCTGACAAGCTGGAAAGCGTTTGTTACGAAATTCGCGGGCCGGTTTTAAAGGCGGCCAACCAGCTGGAAGAAGAAGGCCACCGCGTGCTCAAGCTCAACATAGGCAACCCTGCCGCGTTTGGTTTCGACGCGCCAGATGAAATTCTGCAAGACATTATTTCCAATCTGCCTGAGGCGCAGGGCTATTGCGACAGCAAAGGGCTGTTTTCGGCGCGCAAGGCCATCATGCAACAATGCCAGAAGCAACATATAGAGCATGTTGATCTAGACGATATCTACCTGGGCAATGGCGCCAGCGAACTGATTGTGATGGCAACCCAGGGCCTGTTGAACAACGGTGACGAGGTACTGATACCGGCACCTGACTACCCTCTGTGGACGGCGGCCGTGTCGCTTAGTGGCGGTATTCCCGTACATTACCGCTGCGATGAAGCGGTAGGCTGGATGCCGGATATCGCCGACATCGAAGCGAAAATAACCCGTCGTACACGCGCAATCGTGGTTATTAACCCGAATAACCCTACCGGTGCGCTCTACCCCGATGAACTGCTGAAACAAATTGTCGCGCTGGCCGAACAGCATGAGCTGATTGTTTTTGCTGACGAAATTTACGACAAAATTTTATACGACGGTCGCAAGCATACGCCGCTGGCATGCCTGGCAACCAGGGTACTGTGCGTCAGCTTCAATGGTTTGTCGAAGGCGTACCGGTTAGCCGGATTTCGCTCGGGGTGGATGATTATTTCCGGCGCCAAGTATGTCGCCAGGGACTATATTGAAGGGCTGAACATACTCGCCTCCATGCGCTTATGTGCCAACGTGCCCGCACAGTTTGGCGTGCAAACCGCGCTCGGTGGTTATCAAAGCATCAACGAACTTATTATGCCCGAGGGCCGGCTAACGCAGCAGCGCGATCTCGCCTGGCAAATGCTCAACGACATACCCGGCATGAGCTGCGAGAAACCCGCCGGCGCCATTTACCTGTTTCCAAAAATTGATACGCAGCGCTTCGGTATTAAAGACGACGAAAAATTTGTGCTCGATCTTTTGCTGCAGGAAAAAATTCTGCTGGTACACGGCACGGGCTTCAACCTGCAAACACCTGATCACTTTCGTATGGTGTTTTTGCCACGGGTTGACGTATTGGAGAAGGCGATTGACCGGCTGGCAAGCTTTCTGGAAACTTACAGGCAGTCGTAATTACACCGCGAGTAAGTCACCAAAGTAGAGCTGAACCTGACCACGCACGGCATCCAGTGCCGACTCGGAATAGGTTTCGCATTGTTGACCGCCCCACACGACACCAGGCCAGCAGCAGTCGGTGGTCTTACGTGCAACAACGTGAATGTGCAGTTGGCTGACAATATTGCCGATGGCCGCAACATTGAGTTTGTCGGCGTTAAAATTAATTTGTGCGAACGACGACAGGGTATTGATCTCCTGTAGCAGCAGCTGTTGCTGATCTGCCTGCAGTTGGTAAATCTCTTTTTCGGTCACGCGCGGCACCAGAATAAACCACGGTACTAAGGCGTTGTTCATCAGCAGCAGCCGGCTCAGACTTAAATCGCCCAGCGCAAAGCAGTCGCTGGCTAGTTTAGGATCGAGCTCAAAAGTGGAAGTTATCATTTTGCTTTAACTCCTATCTTACGCGGTCCAGTACATTCTTGTTGAAATCCGCTGCGCTTAAGCCGACCTTGAACTGGTAGTCGTCCCACACCAGTTCCGTGCTTTTACCGGTCTGCTGATTCTCCATTACCGCCCTGTCGGCACGCCAGTATTTATCCAGGTATTGTTGGTAATCATGCAGCGTCATCGTTTTCAGCAGCTCGCCGCGCCGATCATAAAACTCGACTTTTAACGGCCGGAACTGCTGTTGGTCAATAAAATTAATTTGTTTGGAATAGCCGGAGAAGTCGTCTTTTGGATAAATCTCAATTACAAACACCGCTTGCCCGGCAACGCTGTCGTCACGCAAGTATTTGTAGTCATACTTGGCGAGCTGAAACGAAGACATATCCTCATACGTAAATTCACTGCCCATAAAGCGGCCGGTTTTTTTCTTCGAGGAGATACGTTTGGTGCGCCGCAGGGCGGGCAGATAGATCCACTGATCATCAGGCTTCACTGCATGCGAGTAATTCAGGAAGGTGGTGCCCTGTACATCTTTCGGCTGGTCGAATATCGTCATGCCTTTGTCGCCATCATCCGGCACTTCCAGCAACTTTAGGCGCAGTCTGCGTTCGGTTTCCTGACCATTGCTGCGCCGCAATATCATTTTCATATTAACTGTTGAGTCGCCCCAGCCTTCATCACGACGCTCTTGCTCCCGGGCGATAGAGTAGCCTTTCTCTTCAGGCGTTCCGGCAAACACAGTAGTAATAAACAGCAGCAGGCTGGCAATAGTAAAAAGTTTTTGTCGCACCTGACGAACCCCCGAGTCAATATTGAGCAATGTAGCGCACCGATGCGCACATGTAAGTTGAGCGCTATTGTACGTTGCTGCACAAGGCGGGTATGGTACTCGAAGCACAAACGTTTGCGGAAAGACAAATTGCAGAAAGTTAGAAAGCCACTGGTTCAAGCGTTGCCGGAATGTAAAAATCATAGGGAATCATCGTCGCTTCTTTTACATTTTCATGGTCGAAGTAACGTTCAACTACAATGTGGTACGCCGGCTCAACAACACCCTTGCCATCGTCATATAGCACTAAATCCGCAGCGGTCAAAATGGACCGTTCAGCATCCTGTACAACTGCATCAACTTGCTCAAGCGCACGCTTTTGTATCGCTTCTGACTGCTGCAGCTGGCTTGACTCGAGAGGAGGTCAAACAGTCGTCAATAATGTTGAGCAATTGGCGCGGGTGAATTTCTTTAATGCGCTTTGTGCGGAGTGACGGGGAGACGTGAAGTCCGACACAGTAAAACAAAGCGCGCAAAACGATGCCGCGCGCTCGCTTAAGCTTTTGTGACTTGCGCTCGTCTCAATATGGTCATGAAACCGGCAAACCACTAAACCGTACGTAGATTGACATTTGACCGCCCCGCCAGTAAAGTCGCGCCCGCTGTCTCAGGTACTCCTTTTTTCACTGCAATAGCAGACGCAGGGAGTTTAAACGGGAAGTGTGGTGAGTTCATCGCGAGCTATTCCACCGCTGCCCCCGCAACGGTAAACAGAGCAATCTGTGAGCCCGACACCGGCCTCGGTCAGCTTTCAAACGATGTAGCGGAGGGCTTCGTCGCTGGTATTTACTGCCACATGGCAGCTTACCTGCCGCATAACCTTCCTCGGTCGCTAATTCCAGCTGCGTAATGAGGGAATCATGAAAACATTGACTACAACCACCGCCTGCCTGACGGCGCTTTGCTCTGCCCTGGTGGCGGCGGATCCCAGGCTTGAACAAACAATTGTTACCGGCACGCGCACTCCGCAGCCGGTATTTGAAAGCTTATCCGCGGCGACCGTTATTGACCGGGCGGCCATCGAAACATCGCAGACAAGCAATCTGTATGAACTGTTACAGCGCGCTCCCGGGGTGACGTTTGTTCGCAATGGTGGTCGCGGCGCTGCCACCAGTCTGTTTCTGCGCGGCAATAAAAGCGACCATTCGCTGATTTTGGTCGACGGTGTCAGGGTTGGCAGTGCCACCCTGGGTAGCACGTCGTTGCAGCAATTCAACGTTGACCTGATTGACCGCATTGAGATTGTACGCGGGCCGAAATCCAGCTTGTATGGCTCCGACGCGATCGGCGGGGTAGTCAATATAATCACCCGCAAAGGCAGCAACGCAGTCCCGCTGAGCATTAAAGCGAGTGGTGGCACGGATAGCACGCAAGAATATACGCTGGCCGCCGGCTTCGACGCTGACGGCCACAATATGAATCTGACGCTGGGGCACCAGGCTACCGATGGCATCGACAATACAGAAAGCACCGAGCTTACCAACGGCGACAACGACGCCTACCGCAATACTTCGGTAGGGCTCAATTATCGCTTTCAGCGGGCAGAAAATATGGGTGCCGGCGTGAGTTACCAAACCAATAAGGGCGAAGTTGAATACGACACAGGTTGTACCGACATCGCGTCGCCCACGTTTGATGCGATACCGTGTTCGCCTTATTCGAAAGACCAGGGCACGGCGCTGTCAGCCGACGTTTTTGCGAAGCCTGTTGACGCGTGGAAAACCTCTCTGCGCCTCGGCTATAGCGTTGACGATTCGAAAGGCCGGGTAGACGAAGACAATGTTGGCGAGGGTTTTTTCGGTGGCGACTTTAAGACCGAAAGGCAGGAAGCCATCTGGCAAAACGATATCAGCTTCGCCGACACGCAGCTGCTGACCGTCGGTGCTGAATACTATAGGGATGAAGTTGACAGCACCACTGCCTACGCCGTCGATTCGCGTGACAACAAGGCGCTATTCGCCCAACTGCAGCTCAACTTCTCACCGGTGGCTGTGCTGCTGGGCGCACGCAATGATGACAATGAGCAGTTCGGCTCGGAAACCACCGTTAACGCAGGTTTGGGTTTCGCGCTCAGCGATAATCTGCGTTTGAATACTTCCTACGGCCAGGGCTTTAAAGCGCCGTCGTTTAACGACCTCTACTTTCCGGATTTTGGTAATTCTGAACTTGAACCCGAAGAGTCGGAGAACTATGACCTGGAGCTGCGCGGTGACTTTGAGACCACCAGTTTTGCTGTCGCGTTTTACCACAATGATCTCACCAACCTGATTCAGTACAACCCGGTGATCAATGCGGCCGACCAAACGGCGGAAGCACGCATTAAGGGCGTTGAAGCATCGGTATCAACACTCTACTACGGTTGGCAGTTTGGCGTGGTAGCCAATGTGCTTGATACGGAAGACAGAGCAACGGGACTGGAGCTGCGGCGTGTGCCAGAGAAAACCCTGCACTTTGATGTTGATAGAAACTTTGGCTCGCTGGCGTTAGGGTTGAGCGTGCAAGCCGAAGACTCGCGTTTTAACGACCCTGACAACACCGAAAATTTGAGTGGCTTTGCCAGCGTTGATATGCGCGCCCGCTACGCTATTAACGACAGCTGGCAGCTAAAGCTTAAGCTGGATAATATCCTTGATCGTAAATACGCTACTGCAGTAGACTTTTCGACCGGGCGCTATTTGCAGCCCGGATTTCAAGCCTTGTTCTCTGTTGTCTTTACGCCAACGTTATAAGCTTTGCTAACCGGCAGCATGGATCTTCACATAGTCCATCACAGTCTGTTTAACGCGCTCAACAGCGGCTTCCTGTCGCTCACATATGCCTTAGAGGATTGTCGTCAATGGCAGCGTCGATGGCATTTTCTGCGGCCGCGAGTTCAAACGATGGATAAAAAGCAACACCGACGCCAGCCTGACGCCAGTGGAAAGCGTGTTCCTGATAGCCCGTTGCCGGCAACAACACTGGATATGATTTGAGGCACTGTGGCAAATGCTGAATCGCCGCCTGCGTGCCGGGTATCGGCAACAGTTCAGCGCTGCCATAAAAAGCGGCGGCCTGCTCGGCAAGCGCGGGCATAAGATAAGGCAGCTTTTGAAAAGCCTGCGCATCAATCGGGCAGAGAGGATACGGCTCGGGATTGGTTGCAGTAGATAAATCAATCCACTGCTCGACGGCAATATCGTAGCGTACACTGGCAGCAATAATATCGCCACCATGGTCCACTGCCCCCTTCGTCGCGAGGTTGTCGTTCCGGTCATTCTTCACAGCAGCACAACCCAAACCATTAATACGAGTAGCCATAAACCAATCGCTCGATTAACCAGACTGCAGGCCTGGGTGATAGTTGCTGCTGACGGCTGGGTCGAATGACTTGTTGCATTCATCTCAGGGCCAAGCGCTGGCCGATATTCCAGTTGCCCGTGATAGCGCGCCGTGCCGCCCAGCGCAACGTGCAGCGCCCCCGCGCCAGCTGCCATTACCGGTCCTGCGTTTGGGCTTTTCCATTCACTGGCCTGCTGCCGCCAACATTTTAATGCCCCTTGGACATCCCCCATCAGGGCATAACTTAACGCAGTCAGGCGCGCCGGTACAAAATTCAATACATCATCAAGCCGCGCCGCAGCCCAACCGAACTTTACAAAACGTGCATTTTTATAGCCCCACATTGCGTCCAGGGTATTCGTCAAACGATAGGCGACCACTCCCGGCACGCCGGCTATGAGAAACCAGAACAGCGCGGAAAATATTGCATCGGCACCGTTTTCCAACACTGATTCTGTCGCGGCTTTGGCAATTTGACTAGCATCAAGATCGGCCGTGTCACGGCTGACCAGCATCGCCACCGCTGCGCGCGCCTCATCCAGACGACGCAGCTGCAGTGGTTTACTAACAGCGCCTGCGTGCCGCAATAAACTTTGCCAGCCAAGTGTCAGATAAAGCATAAAGCCCGCGAATACCCAGTACACGCTGCTAAAATTGGTTAGCCAGCGATCAAGCCACCACACCAGCAACAGGATCGGTAGCAAGGCGATCAGCAATGCCGCCAGCCCCTGCCAACGGTGCGAATCTGCCGTGTTAAAGCGTTGCTCAATCGCACTCGCAAACGTGCCAAACGCAACCAGTGGATGCAGTTTTTTTGGTTCTGCGAATAGCCAGTCGAGTAAAAACGCGCCAGCGACGCTCCACAACAAAGTCACAGCTGGCTTTTCAGCGAGCGTGCAGCGCACGTACGGCGCGAACGATAATGCGTTCGCCATCTTTGCTAACGCAGTACTTATGTTGCGCAGCTTGCATTGCCTGTTCTCCTGTTTACAGCCGTGATAGTGTAGATTAACTCTTTTTAACGCGCCATTACGATGCCGTTCAATGCAACCGCGTAGCATTGCCCTGACCGTCACCATTTTGCCAGTGCTGGCGGTACATATAGCTTACCTTTTAAGCGCCTCGGCTGATCTTGTGCCGACCTGTATTCCTTATATTGAAGGCTGTACGTCCATCAGCCGAGCGGCGCGACGCGGTGACGCGATCTTCGTTTTTCGTCCTGTGATAATTGCCTGCGCGGTGCTGTTGCTATGGTATTGGCGCCTGGTTCAAATTTGGCTGGCGAAAATTGAAACCATTAAGGGCAAATCGCACCGTATTATATTTTTGCTGGGCTGCATTGGCGCACTGTTTCTTATTCTGTACGCCAACTTTCTCGGCACCGAGGGCGAGATGTATCGCTTTATGCGGCGCTACGGCATTGTGTTGTTTTTCTCTTTCACACCATTGGCGCAACTGCTGCTTGTTAAGCAGTTAATGCGTATTCGCACACAAAATCCAAACCTGCCCATCAGCAAGGCGGTCGTTAATTATCAATTTGTTATATGTGCTTTGATGCTGGTCTGCGGCCTTTGCAGCGTAGTTCTCGACATGCTGGGCTTGAAAACCGACGCGCGCGCGAACATCATCGAATGGAATTTCGCACTGTACATATTCGTTTATTTTTTTGGCAGCTATATGTTGTGGCGCAGCACGAAATTCAGAATGAGTTTTGCCGCGCTGCGAGACAATAAGCCACAAGTCAGGAAAGTGTAGCAACGTCCACTCTTATATTTTCGCCATCGTTAGATTAGCGTTATTTAATCGCGCTGTGCCGAAGAAACCAAGCGCAAAGACGAGCTGCTTATGGCAATGCTCGGTGTGCGCGGCCTCGGTTGGGATGAGGAACAGTTTGAAGACCACGAATTGAAAAACACCAGCGCCTGGCTACAATCGAAGGTGTTGTCGTTGGGCGGCGGCACATCGGAAGTGCAGCTAAATATTGTTGCCAAGCGTGCGTTGGGTTTGCCGTGTTAGGAGTCGCAATCTTTCGCGACTAAAGTTGGGGAAATAAAGCCTACCCTTCGAGCAACTCAAAATCGAATTTGCTAATACCGCAATCCGGACATTCCCAATCTTCAGGAATGTCTTCCCACTTTGTGCCAGCTGCGATGCCATCGTCGGGAATACCCAACTCCTCATCGTATATGTAGCCGCAGATCACACATTCGTATTTGTTAAAATCGCTCATTTATTGCCGGCCTCCCCGCCGCTGTTAATCCTCGTCATAGACTGTAAGTAATATTATGTACCCTGATTCTCAATACCGTAAGCGCCGATTAAGCCGGTACAAGCTGCTCCTTGCCTTGCGGAATCAGCAGCAAATTTTTATACGCCACATCAGGGTTAAAGTCGTACAGCTGTGCACTTTTGGGCGAGAACCAGCGAGCCAGCTTGCGCCGCACGCGAGCAAAGGGCTTGTCTACCCAATAACCCCTATCATAATTGTTGCCAAGTACTTTAATACGATAGTCGGCGAGTAGTTCATGCAGTATGTTCGAGTCTTTTAGTCGCTGCATGGAAACCGGATCGGCCCATTCCATCATAATAAAGGGGCGATGGCGCCTAATCGTCTGTTCGAGACCCAGCAACACGAATAATTCATGCCCTTCGACATCGATTTTGAGCAGGTCGATTTGTTCAAGTTCCAGCTCCCGCACCCACTCGTCGCCGACTCGCTTGGTCACAGTGACGGGTTCGACCTGCTCTGTACGCTTGTCAAAGCTCGAAGCGCCAACGTTACCATCGGTGGCCATAAACAACTGCGCTTGCTCGTTACAATTCGACAGCGCGATATTCGCAATCTCAACATTTTGCAGCGCGTTTTGCTCGACATTTTGCGCCAACAGGGCGAACACCGTCGGCACCGGTTCAAACGCGAACACTTTTCCGGCGCGGTTAGCAAATGACAGCGTGTGATTGCCGATGTTTGCGCCTATATCCAGCACCACGGGCTGGTTCATTCTGGCAAGAATCTGATTGATAAAAGCTAGTGAATCTTTTTCGTACAGGCCGTTTTTTATTATCTTTTGACCAATTAGATCGTTCGTAAAAACGGTGATTTTATGCCCGTCTAAGGTATCCACCGTACGCGTTTTGGTTTCCATTAGTTATCCCGAACACATGCGACCGTGCCGCATGCAACGGTCGGGCAGGATAATGAAAGATAAGCGAGCGCAGGTCAACGGCGCGGCGGCTTTTGTGGCCGCCATGCAGGCTAGAAAGGAAGGAAGTCGAACGAATAGTTAACCGTGGTCTGCGATACATCCTCGGCGCCGAAGTTGACCAGTTTTATACGCGAAATCAGCTTGCTTTCCAACGCAGGATTGTTCAGTTCACTGGAAACCAGCTTCACGCTCGATACTGCCCCGCTGGGTTCAATCACCAGCTTGATGGTGACCTTGCCCTGCAGCGCCGGATCTTTGCGCAAGGCGCGGTTGTATATCGAGAAGATTGAACCTTTATTGCGATCAAAAATCTTGCGTACCGACTCGTCGCTGCGACCGGAAGAACTGCCATCACCGCTACCGCTGCCATCGCCTTTACCAAGCTTGGCAACAGGTCCGCTGACCTTGGTTGTTTCCCGGCCAGACAAGGCGGCACCACCGGTATTGCGACTCAGTTTGGAGGTATTGATGCCACCGCTGGTGCTTCCGGTTTTACCAGTGATAATCGAGCGCTCGATTTTTTTCGCTTCACCGGCAGCTCGCGACAGCTCATTGTTGCTGAGTTTTTCCTTGTCGACGCTGTCGCGCATTTCTTGCAGGTCGTCTTTGAACTGCAGCAAACCCGACAGCGCTGCCTTATCGCGCGCCTGCTCAACTGTTTGTTTCGGCTTGGGCTTTGGCTTTACCTTGGGCTTCGGTTTTGGCTTTGGCTTTGGCTCAACCTTCTTTTCAACCGGCTTCTCTTTCTCTACTTCCGGCGGTGGCGGCAGCTCTTTTTTCTCCAATTCAATTTTTGCAAGCTGCGGAGGAATTTCTTCCAACTCTTCGCGCTCGACTTCCTTTACAGGAAGAAGCGGCACAACCACAGCAAATATTACGAACACAAACAGCGCAATGAGTGTATATTTGCGAAATCTTTTGTCGTCGTCCTGGGTGGCGGTCCACGGCAACTGCAGCACCGGGCCACGCGCCATTTGCATCGTTGACATGTCGTTAACTCCCCTGTTCCTGAGAGGGGTCGGCGTCGGTCTCCGTGGGCACGTCAATTCTATTAACGGCTAACGAAATATTGCGGAAATCAGCCTTGGCGCAAGTGGTCATCACCCGCTTCAGCAACTGATAGGGAACTTTTTCGTCTCCCAGAATAGTTACCGCACGGCCTTTTTCCTGCTCTTCCTCGCTAAGCTTCGGGCGCCGTGAACTTAGATACTTCAGCTCCTTGTCGAGGCTGGCAATGATCACATCGCTGGCCCCCAGGACATCGGCCACGTTGGCGACGCTGCGGCCTTGCACGATCACGTCTTTATTGTTGACCATGACCACTACGGTATTTTTCGGTTTTTGCTCGGCCACCGATTCGGGCAGCTTGATGTCTTTGTTAGACTCCAGCACTTCGACTTCAGATGAATTCACCAACAGGAAAAATACCAGAATTGTGAAAATATCCATCAGCGAAACCAGGTTCAGACTGCCCTGCTTTCTATGCCTCTCCTGGTGTCTGGCCCGACGTTTGGCGTGTCCTGAATGCTTCATTTAGCAACGACTCCGGGCGGCCCTTCAGGCGCATCACCAAGGGAAATCTCAGGAAACAGTTCCGCGTCGATAACCGAACCCGCAACTACGGCCTTAAAAGAACGTGAGGCGTCCATTAAGCTAACAATGGTTTGGTAGTCGGTGTCCTGCTCGGGCAAAATAGTAATGTCGCGCTTCTCCTTGTACTCCACGCCTTTCTCCTCTGCTTCCTTTCTCCCGGCGTCACGCATCAGACGCTTGGTTTCCTGCAGCACGTTAGACAATAATTCATAGTCGTAGTCTTCACGCTTGCCGGTGGCTTGTTGCGCTGCAGCCGCTACACCTGCAAGCGACGCAGCAAGCTCTTCCACCACTGGCACCTTCGGCACGCGTTTTAACAGGAAACCACGCGGATAGTAGATTTGGAGTTCGTCTTTACGAACCACCAGTTCCAGCTTTTTATCCACTTCAGGCGTGTCAGCGCTGCTGGCCGCGTCGGGTAGGGTAAGTTCCAACACAGTTATCTGCGAAAACACCATGGACATTAACAGCACAGGCACCAGCACAATCATCAAATTCATGAATGCGGTGATGTTGAGCTCGGCTTCCTGATGGTGCCGGGGACGAAGTCGATTCATAACGATTGCGGTTTAATTTGCTTTACTGGAACTATGCTTTGCGCGGGTCGCCGGCGCGCGACTGCGACACCACGACTTTGCTGTCACCCAGCATGTTTAGAAATTTAACGCCGGCCATTTCCAGGCTGTCGACAATCTCCGTTGTTTTAGTTTGTAGATACGCGTGTAACAGCAGCAAGGGGATGGCTACCATCAAACCGAATGCGGTGGTATTCATCGCCACCGATATACTCTGCGACAGCAATGTGGCTTTCTCAGCCGGGTCGGCGTTGGCTACCGCCGTAAAAGCCGCAATCAGACCGATAATGGTGCCGAGCAGGCCAAGCAAGGTGGCAATATTGGCCAACGTCGCCAGGTAAGGCGTGCGTTTCTCCAGCCTTGGCAGCGCTTCCAGTACGCCTTCGTCCATTGCATACTCAACTTCGTCGCGACGCTGCGTGGTGGCGGTGCGCGCCACTCCGGCGGCAATAATCCGGGTTACCGGCGCATTCGACTTCTGCGCGACACTGAGCACGCCGCGATAATCGCGCTGCTGCAACAAGGGCAGCATCTTATTAAATGCGCGCTGATTGGTTGCCTTTGCAGACGTCAGAAAAATGTACCGCTCAACGGCGATAGCCAACCCAACTGCTAACACAATTGAGATGGGGTACATAAACGGACCGCCACTTTGAAAAAATGTGACGATGGTTGAATACATGTCCATGCCTTTTTACCCTTAACTTACAATTAACCCATTAGCTGCACAGCAAAAACGAATTGTTAACAACCGGGAGGTGATCAATTCAATGCTAGCGCAGCGCTTTAATTAGCAGCATTGCGTAGTTACGCTTTGTAGTTACGTTTTCGTGCTGCGCCTCTAACTCCACAGTGTAGCTGTAAATAGCTGCACTATGCCCACGACCATTTCAAAATTTGAATAATATGCGAGATTTACTTCGACAAAATTCCGCGCTCCGACTCCCTCTCACCCGCAGACAACGTTTCGAAATACTTCAGCTCGCGCTGGAAAACGTCCCTGTCTATGGGGGTTAGTACGTTGTCTATCAAGCCATTCACGGGGCGGTCCAGATCCTCTGTGTCAGCGGGCTGTTGCCACGGCACAATATATAACACACGCGGTTGTTCGCGGTTGCCTTTAAACGTGCCACCGAGATTAAGCTCGTCCTCGGCGGCGGTCGCTGGCAGACTGCACAACAGTATGGCCAGCGTCATAATCGACACTGGCAGCGCGGCCGCGTACCTGGTGTTCATCGGCTAGCCACCTTGATGCGACGTTGCAGATCGATAATCCAACCAGCAACTTTTCTGTCCGGTTCACTCTGTAACTGCTGGTAATTTTCGTAGTGCTGCAACGCAGACTCCATTTCGCCCAAATAAAGCTCGTACAAAATACCAAGGTTCAACTGCACATCGGCGTACCCTGGCCAGACTTTGATCGCTTGCAGGTAGGTTTCTTCAGCTTGCTTGAATTCGCCTTGCTTTCGATACAGCAACGCTAGCTGATTATACGCTTCCTGGTTGCCCGGATTCACCTCGATCGCATGTGAAAAATGCTGTTTCGCCGCCTTAAGATCACCCTTTTGACGCGCAATAATACCTAAATTGAGCAACGGGCCCGATAGCTCAGGATAGTTTTTAACCAAATCGGTAAATTCAGACTCTGCCGCCGACCAGTTACTCTTTTGCATGGCGTCTACGCCGCGTTGAAATTGTTGGCGTGCAGCAGCGCTAGTGGCAGGAATGTTCTCAAGATAGGGATCAGGCGGCAGTTGCGGCGCAGCCTCATCGCTCTGCTCGGCTATTTCGGCATCTGCCGGCTTCGTCTCATCGTCGGACTTACCGCCAAACATTGAGCAGGCGGTGAGGCCTAGCAGCACCACAAGCAGACAGCCGCGGCGTAGCAAAATCGTTAACTCGCTATTGAATAGCATTGCTATACGCCCTCTTTTTCTCGGGTTTGTCGTAGCGCCCGGGCATCAGTTTACTCAGCGAGCGGAAGCTTGCCTTCACCCAATTGTCGTACACGCCAGACCAGCTACGCTGCGCATTGGTTTCGTGAATTTCAATAGCCTCCTCTTCAAATGGAAAAGCCTGCTCTTCTAATAATATTTCGTATTGCTCCTGCTCCAGCGCCGATAAATTTTTCGGCCGTTGCGAGCGCAGCAAATCCTGGCTAAGCCGCGTGTAGATTTCACCGATATTATAGTTCGCCTGGGTGGCAAACTCCTGCACGCCGTAATCCGCCGTTTCTGTGTACGCCTGCAGCGCTTTCTTGAGCACTACTTTCTTTTTCTTCAGACTGGTCTGCAGCGGCAGATTGAGGCTAACGGCGTTGAATTCGTCGCGCGCCCGGTCGGCAAACAGCATGGAAGCCTGTGCCGCCAAAAACTTCGAGCGATCACTGCGGGCGCTACCGGCGCCTGCGTCGGCGGCGATTATTTTACGCAGCCAGCGGCGTTGTTCGGTGGTTTGGTTCAGCGCCTTGTTCAGCTTGGTAATTGTGTACATCGCCTCTATGCGTTCGTCGAACGGTTCAGGAAACTCATTGACGTAGCGGTCGTACTGACGAATTGCGCGGCGTTCATCACCGGCCTTCTCATACAGCTCGGCAGCGAGATATATGGCATCGCGCTTGTTTTCCGGGTCGATATTATTATCCACCATGAAATTCAGCTCGTCGGCCGCCGCGTTCCACTGCTCGGTTTTCTGATAGGCCAGCACCAGTTTCGCCGGCACCTGTTGTATCAGCTTGTTGTCGGGATAATTACTGCGGAAGTCTTTTAATACCGCGATTGCCCGCGTCCACTGTTTAAGGCTGAGCAAGTGCGTGGCCGCATCGAACTCGGCGTTTACCTGTATAGATGAACCCGGTGCGATCTGCGCAATGCGCAGGAATTGCTCAACACTGGCACCCTTATCGCCAGCAGCCAGCAGGTCTTCACCCTGTTTGTAAACACTGGCTGCAAGGTTCTCGTTTATTTCCTTTCGGCGCTTGTCTTTTTCTGGCAGCAAGGCGTTTATCCGTGTATAGGCCTGCTCAGCAGCCGCATATTGCTTTAGCTCAAACTCCGAATGGGCCAATACCAACCAGGCCGACAATTGCAGCTTATCGCTAAGCGGCTTGCTCCAATTGACCAGGTCCGTGGCTTTTTGCTGTGCTGCCGCATACTGCTTGTCTTCCAGCAGGTCTTCGGCGGCGCGAGCTAACACTACCGGCGCCCGCTCATCGTCTGAGAACGCCGCGCCAAAGCGTGCTGCACTGGCAAGCTTGCGCTCCTGCAGTGCTGCTTTTTCCTCTTCCGGTACGCGCTCAAGCAGCTCGTCATAGGCAAGCAGCGCGGCATAGCCTGCTTCGGTGCGATTTTTTTCGCCCTCAAATTCGTAGGCAATGTGTTCGTACGACTCAATCGCCGCCGCATAATCCTCTGCCTCGTACTGGCTTTCGGCTAGCAGAAACCACATTTCCTCGACTTTTTTGTCGCGTGGGAAAGTATCGATATATTCCGTATACCAGCGGCCTGCTTTGCGGAACCGCTGCTGAATTTCAGCCTCGGCAAATTTGAGTTTCTTTCTGGCACGCTCGTCCTTCGCCGCCTGCCACAATTTACGCTGCTGTTGTGCGGTGGCATGCTCGTACTTCGCCAGCTCATCCAAATATTGATGCAGGTGTGGCTCAATTTCGGCGCGCACCGCTGGCCCCTTGGCCTGCCAATAGTCGCTGGTAACGCCGTAACTCACCACGAAGCTCTCTTTGGCCGGCATAATCGCGGTGGGGAAATTGCCTTTCTCGTAGGCTTCGATTTCCTTGACGTGATATCCCGGCGCTTCGTCGCTGTCGCTATAGGTAGCAACAAATGTCTTGTAGGTCTCGGCGGTGTCACCGTAACGTTTTTTGCTAAGGTATAGTTCGCCGAGACGCTGGTACAAAAGCGGCTCGTAATGGCGGTGTCCCTGCTCGGCGATCAACTGTTGAATCGACTGCGGACCGTCCAGGTAAGAAAATATGATAGCTACCACACGCAGTGCGTCTTCCACTAACTCACGCTGGGTTTTTGCCAGTTTTTTGATCGATATCCCTGCCGGCAAGGTGCGGTCCAACGCCTGCAAAAATGACGGTAGCGCGTCTTCATAGCGATTGCGCTTAAATTGCGTCCAGCCCAGCATATACAGAGCGTTATCGTAATACGGTGTTTGCTTACCAAAACTAATGGCGCGCTCATAAGCGGCCTGCGCGCCAGGATAGTCGCCGTTGGAAAACAGCGTTTCGCCGCGTCGGAAGAACGCTTCTGTGGCATATTCTGACTCGGGATATTGACTGACCATCTTTTCCAATACCGCACTCGACTCAGCGGAGCGACCGTCCAAATCGTAGGCTTTTGACAATTGGTATAACAAGCGGTCGTTGCCAGCGCGGTCGGGGAACTCAACCAGCAGTTCCTCATAGAGCTTGATAACGTCGGTGTAGTAGCGCTCCAGCTTGGCAGCGTCGGCCGGTGCGTCGCCGAACTGTCTGTTTTCATTATCGAGCATCATCAAGCCGCCGAGGCGTGCCGTGGCCGCAGCTTTTATATCCGGGTCCTGCACCACGTCGAGCAGGTCTGTGTAGCTTTGCATCACTTGCGCGGCAGTTTTTTCCGGTAGATCGCGGTTCACCGGCGGCGGCTCGACGGTCTCCAGGTCGGCCAGCGTTTTGTCCGGCTGCTTGTCAGCAGTACCTGGCAGCAACGAACAGCTACCGAGCAGCAAGGCTAATAGCAACGCCTGCGCCGCACGCATCACGGTGTACCTCCGTTGCGGGCGTCAGTAGCGCGCTTTGCACCGACATCATACAAGCGAGCTATGGCCAGCCGGGCTTGTGACAAATAGCGCTTGATATTGCGGCGCTGCTTACCCAATTCGGCGCTGGCCAGCTCGGCCAGATATCGACGCGCCGCTACAATGGTTGCGTCACTTTGCTCGCGGGCTGCCTGTAATTGTTGCTGCCCTGAACGTACCCGCTCCTGAGCGCGACTGGTATCGGTGGTTTGCAGCAGGCCTTGTAAGTGCGTTTTCGTTGCCGCTGTCTTGTCCAGAATAACCTGGCTTTCACGCAGCGACAGCTTCGCGGCGCGCAGATTTGCAGGGTATTGCTCGGCAGCTTCCCACAGCAATACGCCGCGCAGCATTGCCAGCCGTTGCTGCTCTTCAGCAATATCGCGGCCGCTACTCTGCGCATTGTTAAGTTGAGTTTGCAACCCGGCCAGTTGGCGCACTTTAGCCTGCTCTTCGTTGGGTAGCAGCGCTAACACGGCATTGGCTTTTTCAATTGCCGCAACTTGCTGCGTCAGCTGATCATGCTTTTCCTGCAGTTCAGCCAGTTGACTTAAAGCGTTTTGGTCGGTGCCACCGCGCTTGTTGTCGCGCGCAATCGCATAGCTCTCAACGGCGTAGGAAAAAGTAGCGACTTTATCTTCCCAGCGCTCGAGATTGGCTTGCATGGCGTAGGCGTCGCGTAGATCGCGCAGTCCTGATTGAAACTTGTGCTGGGCAATGAGGTGGGCGAGATAAGGTGTTTGCGGCTTCACGTCGAGGTCGTTGCCGGTGATGATCCAATTGCTGGCCTCGGTGCCCATCTCGCGCACGAACAGCTTGACAATATCGGCATCCTTTAGCGTTGCCAGTGCCTGATCAAGGCGCTGCAACTCGTTTTCATAGGCCGCAGCCGAGCGCTCAAATTGTTCCAATGCCTGTTTTTCGGCACCCAATTGCTCATAGGCAAACGGCACCGCCAGATAAGACTCCTGCACGCTGGAGCTGATCAGCGATTGCTCAGACAAACGCTGCCACGGCGTCAGTGCCAGTTTGTAATCTTTTAGCTCTGCGGCCGCCCATCCATAGCCCAACATGGCCTGCGAGGTATAGGGGCCATCCAGACGCACGCGTTTGAAGGCCTCAATCGCGTCGGCTTCCTGCCCCGCGCGCAGTAGCACATAACCTGCAGCAAGATTTGCACGGTCGCTTAACGCTTTCAGTTCGACGCTATCTTTGGCGTACTCATCCAGTTTGGCGAACGCTGCGGTTGCCTGTGGCATAGCGTCACCTGCCTCGTCGACATTTTCCGCCGCGTACGCCACGCCCAGATTAAAACGTGCGTAAGGCTGCCACGCTGATTTGGGGTCGAGCTTATCGATACGTTGCCGGGCCCGATCCAGTTGGCGTGCGTTGATGAGCAGATTTGCTGTTAGAAACAAAAACTCGTCGCGGAGATTAGCGGGTAGATCGTCTTTTATTTTGTCGAAACTATTGGCGGAACGTTCAAATTCGGCGCGTTGGTAAGCGATTTTCCCCAAATAAAACCAGGCCTGATCGCGCACGGCGGGGTCATTGTAGTCGGCCAGCAGACGATTGAAGATTTCTTCGGCGCTGCGGTCCATACCGTACGACAGCATGATGCCGCCTTCCATTAAATCGGGATGGCTGCCGTGGCCTGCTATACCGCCCCGCTTGCGCGCCACTTCCAGCTCGGTCAGTGCTGACAGGTAATCATGCTGAAAATATTCGTACAACATAACGCCGTAGCTCAGGTCTTGCACTGAACTGCGCGCTTTAGCGCTGTCGGCAGCGCCGACTACAGGCGCCAGTGCCAGCGCTGATACGCACAGCAATGCCAACGCGCCGCGACGTAAACGCAGCATATTTATGCCGCTGGCAAGACTCGCTAATGACACGCTATTGCCACTCTTTTACCGTGAATTCGGGTTGATGCATGCGCTCGGAGTCGTTGATCTTCAGCTCCAGATATTTCGCTTCGCTGCCTTTTTCGAAACGATGACTGACCGCGCGTCTGTAATCACGCCCCTTTGGGCCGCGGCCAGTGAAAAACGCGCTGATCTCATGCTCGCCGTTGCGCACATTGCCAACAAACAGGCGCTGCACGCCGCCGCGAAACAGCGCGTCGATTTGCCTGTCGGTGTACAAATAGTTCGCTACCGTTTTATCGTCGACTTTTAGCTCTATGGTGTCGAGCTGGAAAAATTCACCAACGTCCATCGACACGAAAAATGCCACCTGGGTATTGGCTGGAAACAGCAGCTCTTCTTCCAGAATGAACAAATCCCGGTTCAGCTTGATCACGGTTTTTTTCAGGTCTTGCACCTGGTCGGAGACGCTGGCGGGCTCCTCTTGCTGGGCACCGGCGCAAACGCTGACCAGTAGCAGCGTGGTCATCAAAAACTTCGTCATAGTGGTTTTCAAACGTGTGGCTTCCAAAATAATAGCTTCCATTCAAATGGCTATCTTATAAACAGAACCGGGTCGAATTAAAAAGCTATCGCGACTTCATTCGATTAATAACTCTTTAACCATTTTGCTATACAGCTTTTCGTCGCCGGCTTTATAGCCTAAATGCACATAGCGGATATTACCGTCGCGGTCGACTAATACGGTGCTCGGCATGGAGGCCACATCGTAGGCATCAACCACTTGCTGTTTTCTGTCGAACAATACCGGAAAGCTGAGCTGCATCTGCTCGGCGATGCGCTGTCCTTTGCTACTGTCTTTCTCTACATTAACACCTAACAACGTAAACCCGGCCTTTTTGTAGCGCTGGTACATCTTATCCAGCAGCGGCATCTCCTGCCGGCACGGCCCACACCAGCTGGCCCAAAAATTAACCAGCACAACTTCACCGCGATATTCGCTAAGGCGTAAATTGGCACCTCCCATACTGGGAAGAGTGAAGTTCGGCGCCGGCTTTAACTGCTGCTTCGCTGCGCCAATAAGCGGCAAACTAAGCGCCACGATTAATAAAATCCGCCACACGCCGGAGCGTAATATTGTGAAAGTATCCATACCAAAAACCCTATACCACTACTGTAACCACTAAAAGAAGAAACTCACTCCAGCCCTGAATTCAAAATTATGTTTTAATTCTTCTTTACCCAAAACATCGCTGTCAAACATAAAATCTCTCGCTTCCACCCGCAGGCTAATCCAATCCGTTAGCAACAGCCGCACGCCGAAACCGAGATTAAATGTAAACTGATCGTCGCCAACAAATTCGGTATTGCCTAAACCACTGATCACATAAAAAGTAGACGTTAGTACGTACTTGTCGAGCAGAAATATTTCCCCGGGCAGCAGGTTTATGCCTGCCGATAAACTATAGTACTTAACATCTTCCTCTTGCTGCGGAAAGATCGGCGCGCCGATGCGGCGAAATGCCGTGTCCAACACCGTAGCCTGCGCATAGTTAGCCTCTATAAATAAATCTTCGGTGACGTGATAATCTAAAAACACACCGTAGGCACCCGATGTGTTGAAGTCATCTATGTTCAGGCCACCGTAATGCAAACCCACTTCAAAATTTTCGGTGTCAATTTTCGGCACCGAGTATTCTTCACGCTCCATGTCAGACGGAATAACTTCGCTTTCGTTCGCTTGCGGCAGATCTTGCGCCGTTGCCTGGAGTGCACAAAGCAGCGCCGCAGTACCTAAAAAAGTGAACCTGTTCACAGCTTGCCCCAGCCTTTAAAAAGACAAGGATAAGCCAATGTTGAACTCGTTCTGACCATCATTTTCATCGCCTTCTAATAAGTTATAGCGTTTATATTCCGCTCTGACCACAAAAGTTCGTGTTATGTCGAACCGCGTCCCTAAACCGAAATTATAAAAGTTGCTTTCGCTTTTCTCGGCAGCAATGACGCTGCGGTTGGGATCGTTGTAAATGCGGCCGATACCGAGGCTAACAAACGGCGTAAAGCCGCGCCACTGATACGGTTGCGCCAATACATTTGTCATGACCAGAGTCGAGCTGGAGAAATCGCTGGTTACCTTGGTCGCGCCCAGTTCCGCACTGAAGATTGGTGACCAGCGATAGCCGACACGCGCGAACACCTCTGGTTCGGTTGCGTAAGATCCGCCACCGGCGGTTATTTCAAAGCGCTGCCGTCGATAGTCACGTATTTGAGTGCGAACGGGCTGGACGGGCAAACCGGCTAAAGTCAGGGTTTTTTCAATATCGCTGGCTTTGACCCAACCGCTGTCGCCGCGCTCGGTGCGCACTTTGAACCAGTCGGTACGCTGCTTGATGACGTTAATGCCGGCACCACGTTCAACCGCGTACTGTTTCGGAAAACCTCTGCCCGGGCCACTGTGCAGGTCGATATAAACCTCCTGCACTATCAACTGTACTGGTTCGGCGTGGGTAACCGCTGCCAACAAAAATGCAAGCAATAAAACAGACGAGGCCCAGCGAAGATAATTCAAAAGCAGCGCCTATTCGAAACTGCAGGCCGCAGCCGGACAGGCCGGGGCAATTTTGGCTACGCCGTAAGTCAAAAAAAACGCAGTTATGGCGGCGTGACGGCGACGACGATGCTGACTACCTGAGTCGTATTCGCGGGCGTCTTTGGTTTGATAGTTAATGGCCGAAATCCCTATAAATTAGCGGCTGCTATGGTACAGCATCATAAATAATTGGCGCGCACAAAAAGCGCACATATTTTGTGCGCCAGCTTGGTAATATTGCCATTTACTTCGCAAATTAACGCTATGGCCCGGCCCCACTGATCCAGTCAAACAGAGTTTGATAATCAGCACTGTCAGCCGACAGCGCCGGCACTTGCCCTGCCTCCGAAAATATTAACGGATGCACCGGATTGCCCTCAGCGCCGTTAGAGGCAGCGCGCGCCAGCAGCGGCGTCGCCGCCGGGTCGGTATTGTCACCGATCATCGCCAGCGTTATGTTCAGATCGCCGCGTATATCGCCGGTTAGAATATAGGCGCCGGGGCCTAGATTGGCCGCAGCCGGCGCAAGCTGGCTGGCATCGCCCTGCGGCTGGTGGCAATCGGCGCAGCGTTCGCGCAGTATCGGATACACGTTTTCGGTAAATTCGGCTACGTCCAGCAGCGGCGCCTTGGCGCGGAACGTGCCCAACAGCAGCTGGCCCAACGATCCGTCCGGATTATTCGGCGCCCGCTGAAACGGCGTATTGCCATATTGTGCTCCGAGGTCGACCCATTCGGTGACCAGACGCCGCTCGGAGGCATTAAGTAAACCCGCATGAATTGTGTCGCCGGCCAGTCCTTGATCGGCGCGCAGTTCTTCGCCGTAGATCAGTTCAATCAGGCGGCTGGCTCGGCTGCCGTCGGCAGAACTGCCCTGCTCGACTATGGCCGGGTTGCGCGGCACATCAATATTGCCGGCCTCCTCCACTACCGTGATGCCACCATCGGGGCCGGTCAGTGGCGCGCCCACGGTCAAACCGTTATAAGAAGCCATGCGGCCATTGCCACCGGGGGAGATATCCAGCGTGGCGCTGAGATCCAGCCCGGCAGCGGGTGAACCGGAGCTGTGGCAGCTTACGCAGGAATTGTCCCACAACGGTTGAATATGTTCCGTGTAATTGATCAGGCCGTCTACGGGTACGGGAGTAGTTAGCTGGGCATAATCGATAGTGATATCTGCCTCGGGTGGTGTCGGCGTGGTCGCGTCGGACCAAAAGTCGCGGAACAATATATCTTGCGAAAGCTGCAGATCGGCGGGGTTGAGGCGGCCGCGCGTATCGGCCATTGTTTCGCCTTCGGTCGCAAGGCCGGCAGCCGTCGTATTAGGATGATTGCCGGTGAACTGGGCATTATTAATAGCTTCGCCACGACGCGGCGAGTGGCAGCCGTTGCAGGTCAGTTGTTCACCACGCTGTAGATTCAGCCAATTGGTGTGTATCTGAATGGCGCGACCCTGATCATCCAGCACACTTACGGCGATAGGGGTTTCCGCCGGCACTTCGACTTTTACCGAGCCGTCGGGCTGCACTTCGCTATAACCGACAATCCGCTGCATTTCCATATCGTTAGCGCTGATCGCATCTTTATTCATAGCGTCCGGGGTGGGCACTGCTTTGGTCACACGCACAAACCGTGCCGGCCGCCTGGTAGCCGGGTTACTGCGAAATACCGAGGTGGGGTCTTTAAGTTGGTTTATGTCGGCGATGGTGGCGCGGCTGTCGCCTGCGGGTGCCGGTAGTTGCGGTATCGCTTCATTACCGACCAGTAAGCCCTCGCCCATGCTGCCCAGCGCGTCGGTGTCGTACACGCTCTTAACGTTTAACAGCGCCATGCCGCGGTCTGTCAAATCGCCGCTGCGGTCAGGATCTTCAAGCACCGCCGGCACATCGGCCGGCGAACGCGGTTGGATCGCCACGCCTTCGACAATAGACTGACCCGAGCCAATTTTTGGCAGCACAATCGGTTGCTGCGATTTGTCGTTCAAGTTAAGCATATACAAGCCGTACACCGGCGGCCCTTCCTTCACTTCCAATTCACCTGTAAGCGGGTTTGTCGCTTCTTCGTCAGGCTGACTCGGCGTCCAGGCTACCAGCGCGCGATTACTGCCATCCCACAGCGGATGGGGCGCGCTGTAGCGGCCGCCGCCAGAAATGCCTTTGTTGGTGTTGATAAGGTTAAATGTTACCTGTTGCTGACCTTCTACACCTTCGGCAGGTAACAGGTTTGGATCGAAACCGGGTGCGCTGGTATCGACCGGCGCGCGCTGATTGTTCTCCAGAAAGTTGTCGACGTCGATTGCCATTAACGCCCCGCCTTCGAAGGTATCCGCTAGCGGCATCGCAGTGCTTAGCACCTTGCCGTTGGCCATTTCACGCGGATGTACGAAGCTGTTGATGCCGCTGAATGCGCCATACAGCAGATTTACATCACTGCCATCAGGGTTCATCGTGTAGATAGGCATGTGATCGCGGTTGCCGAAATGGTCCCAGCGCGTATACATGATTCTGCCGTCGCGCAGCACGGTGGGGTTACGGTCGTGGCTTTGGTTAAACGACAGCTGGCGAACATTGCTGCCGTCGGAGTCCATTACATGCAAAACGGAAGTGGCTTCGCGCTGTGATTCGTCGCGATATTTATAAGGTCGCGGCACGCCTTGCTGAAACTGCAGAAAGGCGCTGCGAGTCTGCCGATTGGAGGAAAACACGATGCGGCCGTCAGGCAGGTAAACCGGGTCGTGGTCGTCGCCCAGGTCGGCTATCGCATCGTCGGCAATCACCGCGCGCAGTTCGCCCGTTTCGACGTTGTATTCCCAAATGTCCCAGGTTTGGTCGTCGAAACACATGGAAAATATAATGCGCGTACCATCGTAAGACACTTCTATATCAGACACATCGCCGTTGACCTTGGTTAACCCGCCGGTGATATTGGTTTCCTCGGCCGCACCTGCCGACAGGTCTCGGATAAACAAATCGCCGCCGGCGCGAAACCGGCCCGCGTCAATCGGGTTGCCGATGGAGTCGTTTGATCGTTTCACATAGGCGATTTTGAATTCGCCCAGCGGCTTGCCGCTGTCAGCGATGGCCAGCGAGTCGCCGCTATTGCTGTCGCAGCCGGCTAACCCGGCGGCAAGTAACAGAGTTGCAACGCTACTGGCAACGCGTGTATTAAGTTTCTGAAAGTGCATGGGTTGTAACTTACCTTGTTTTACAGCTGACTGCAGCGGCAGAATTCCGTATAGAATCTGCACTTTTGCGCATTTTTGCTGCGCTTTATCTTCAGGAAATGGTTAAGGAAATCGTTAACAGGATTGTATCGTGTTTTGTCTCGAGTGGGCCGCCTACCATGCGCCATCGTAACGCAGACTGAACTGGCCGTTGTCTGGCCGGCCGAGCATTGCCTGCATTTGTGCTTGCAACTCGCGGCTTAGCTGGTCACTCGGCGTACTGGTGAGCAACAAGCCAAAGCGATGCTCCTCGCTAAGCGTTAGTCTGCCGCCCAGGCCAAGTTGACCGCTGTTTTCAATAATCGGCACAACCACGTCATTATCCTCCATTTCAAGACCGAGAAGTACATCGCCGACCTCAAGTAATTGCACCGGCGTGGTCACCGTCATATTCGCCAACAGCACTTTTCCAGTTAGCTGTACTGGCCATTGCTGCTTCAATTCAAGCGAAATGTCTTGAAGATTAATTTGGCCGTCGACCGGGAACAATAGATTAGTCATCAGCGGCGCGAACTCGTTGAGCGGCAGCGCTGCACGCACCTGCTGGGCGTACACGCGGCCACCGATGCCAGCGCCGACAGTCGCTTCCACCGGGCGCTGCGCGAACTCGGCTTGCAGCGCCAGCATAAGTCGGCCGCGCAGCATTGCCAACGGCTGCACCCGCCATTTTAAATTGCCCAGATCAACTGCCAGCTCGGGCGTTACTACTCGCACTCGGGCGGCGTGAGCTGCATACCAGGGGCCGCTAACGCCTTGCATGTAGACACCAAACTGCGTGACATCGACAAACGCCATTAAAACCCGCGCCGGCATGGTGACGACAAGCAATAGCACAAACAGCAGCACCGCCGGCAGCAGGAAACGGCGGTACGGCTGCACACTCTTGGGTAATCTGTCGGTTAAATTAAGCGCCACTAAAATTGCTGCAATGCGACGCTGGCGTTTATCTTGCCGGTTTGCTGCGTGCTGTTGAGACTAACGCTGGTGGCAAATACTTTTTGCTTGTCCAACTCGTTGAGCCAGGCAACCAGCGATGCGAATTCGGTCGCGTCGAACCATACTTGCGCTTTATTGGACCCCTTGGGTTGAAAGCGGCTGAACTGCATATTGAATTTTGACACGCTGCTGTCGAGCATTTGCGTTAGGTTACCGCTGCTGGCCGACCTGCCCTTACTCTGCTGTTGCGCGTCGGTTCTAAGACTGGCGGCGCTTGAGCGCATCCAATCGAGGGACTTTGCCGCTTCGACGTTGCGCAGCAGCAGTTGTTCGTTACTATGCTGCAGCGGCCGCCACAGCAGCACAAACAGAATATAAAAAAGTACCACCGCCGAGCCTGTTACCACTATCCATTGCTCGCGCTGCCGCAGCCGTAAAAACCAGTCGAAACGATTCATGACTTGCTCCGAAACTTCATTTTGGCACGCACGCCCTCGTCGACGCTGCTGCTGTTCACTAACTGCGCGTCGATAGACTGTTTGCCCAGCGCCGCACGCACGCGGTCCAGGTCCTGAAATTTCTTCGCTACCAGGTCGGCACGCAGCTCTTCGGCGCGGCTGTCAAAATTGATGCTCAGTAATTTCAGATCGCCAAACTCTGACAGCGTCGCACTGGTTTGATAAAACAGCGGCAGGAAATTGGTGCTTTGCGCGCCGGTTTGCAGGCGTTTTAGCTTGCTGCGCATTTGTTTTTCAGGGTCGGTGACCGGGCTGTTAGGGAACGCCTCCTGATACACCGCGCTGATTTCCTGCCGCAGGCGCAAGTTTTCGTTCTTCAGCTTGACGTTTTGCGCGAACGCCACCCCGGTTTGCAGCAATGCGGCGCCACCTAACAGAATCAGTGCGGCGCGCCAGAAATTCCACAGCTTACCCCAGGCCACGCTGGGGCTGAACTCGCCCTGCAGTAAGTTAAGCGGCGACTTGACCAGGCTGGCCCAGCTTATTTCACTCCACCAGGATGTTTGGCGTGCATCCACTCGCTCGGCCAGCGCGGGCGGCATGGTGGGTAAAATGTGCTCTTCCAACAGCTGTGGGTCGGCGAACACCCGGATGGTGTCGGGCAGCTCTTCGTGCTCGCGGGTACACAAGTCCCAGGCCAATTGGGCACTGTCAAACTGGGCGCTGAAACCCTGCAACGCAGCGGTTTTTACACTGAGACCCTTGCCCTCGGACGTGGCCACCCAGTCGTGTTCGGTTTGTGGCAATGCCATTTGCGTTGACAATACGGCGACTACGTTGACTGGCAGTTCCTGCAGTGGCTCGAGCCAGCTTTGCATTTTGTGTTGTTCGACCACGGCTAAATCAAGCGCCGCAGCGCCCGGCTTGGCGTAGGCGAAGTGTAGCTCGTCGACATCGCTGATCAGCTGGTCTTCAAGATCGAAACGCGCGGTTTTTAGTACGTGACGGCGTTCTTCAGGGGTGAATGCAATGCGGCGTAACACCACGTCGGCAGACGGCACCAGCAAAACTACGTCGGCGCTCGCTTGCTCCAGCTCAGCGGCCAGCTCTTCAAGCTGACCGTCGCGGGCCGGCAGGCTGGGCTGGCCGCTGTCGGTGAAATATAGCCAGCGCCAAACCTCAGCTGCTGGGTTGTGTTGCAGTAGCAGTCTTTTTTTCAATGGTGAGTCTCCGTTGTTGCCATTATAAGCTGCCTAGGCTGCGTCTGATAACTTTGACTTGGCTTTGGGCGGAGCCTACAGCTACGTTACTACCCTCGCGATTGAGTACAGTTTGTACCGGCATGGTGAGGTCGCCGAATTTTACGAATCCTTCGAACAGGAAGTAGTTGCTGGATTTGACGGCATTTGGATAATTTTTATCAGGAGGGAGTCCGGGTTCGCCAAAATTCTCGTTATCTATTAGTCCGTCCGCGCTGTTCTTAATTTGCTCGTTACGTAATTCAAGCTCTAGCTGGATTTCTGCAAGACTTCGCGGTTCAAACTTGCCGCCGCCATCGTTTTCAGATTTAAGAATGCGTAGCACATTCTCAGTCGCCGTATTGGTATTGATCTTAACGTCAGTACCAGGCAACGCCGTAATATGCGGCAGCAATGCGTTATATAGTTCCGCTGTCACGCCCTTAACCAAACGCAGCTCACTAGCACTAAGCATCTGCCGATTCGCAGCGCGGTAGGGAATATCGAGATCCGCATAGTAATCATCCTCGGCACCGCTAAAAAGCGTTAGTTCGCTGTCGCTATCCAACCAGTCGATTACTGCGTTGGTAATATCCTTCGCTTGCTGCTCGGTAACTTCAATTTCTTGTTCCTCGAAGGTACGCAGTAATCGGATAAAACCTATCTGAGCTGGCGTGTAGTCATTTTCTTGTCGAATTGGTGCTGCCCCCTCAATGTACAGGTTGTTCAGGTTAAACCGCCCCTGCAAATCATAAATCTGGCCTGTTAACATGCCACCATCGATCACATACGGCTCTGCCTGCTGCGCCCAAGGTTCACCGAGGTCGTCCGATTCGGGATCGTCGGCGATCAATACATTTTTTGCCAGCGCCTCGGCGCTGAGCAGAAACAAATAACCCTGATCGCTTAGCAGCATATTCGAGCCGCGCCGGAAACTGAGTATGTAATGACTGCCCACTTTGGTGGCGACCACGGCGACCAGCGCGGCGACCAGCATGGCAACCAGCAAGGC
>JBBKXJ010000197.1:0-4996 GCA_037969395.1 Pseudomonadales bacterium | reverse complement strand
TAGGCGTGTCAGGCCCGTCAGGTTTCGCGGTACATGCTCAACAAGCAAATTTCAGGAACGTCGCTTATGGGTCGCTATGTATAGCTATACATAGGGGTCGCGAAAAGCTTGTCGCTGCCGCAAACATCGAATGGCAGCTTACCCATACCAGCGGACGGTCGATGCCACCACAGAACGTTCTGCTTTCAGACAAGTCACGGCCAAAACTGGTCGGTCGAACTACTGAGTGATGCGTTGAAAGCTGAAGGCCAGAGGCAGAAAAAAAGCGCAGCTTTTGGATCACAATCGCTTGATTCGCTCTCGTGCGCTGTTCGCGCGTTCCTTAAAAACAATCACAAACCATAAAAGATCGGATACGGTACATAGTTGTTCTGCGTCTTCATCAGCTATCTGCGTTTTGAACTCCTCGTCGAGTGTCATTACGAGTTCAGCGCATCGGCTCCAAGAGCAGACACCAAATTTGTAGTAAAATCGATTGCCTCGGCATCCACTCCGAACTGGTACGCCAAAATCAGCCGGATAACCTCAAACTCTGCTTTGCCTGAAAATCAGATGGCGGTTGGGGTCTTGGTGGGGGAACCCACCGCGATTTCCCCCGCTTTGGGATGGCAAGAACTCTGCTGCGAGCTGATGGCGAAAGTAGATTGAGCTCAATTTTCAATCAGCCTACCATTGAACCATACGGACAAATGTCCAAATACACAGCGACAACCGCCCGTATGGAGAGTTCAGGTAAATAGCGACAGCGTCATACAAGCGGCGAGGCAAATTAGATGAGCGCAATAGTGGTGGAAGAGCAGCCTATTCAGGTCTTGCAGATAGAAGATAATATCGGTGATGTCATTCTGATGCGAGAGATGCTCGCAAACAGCACATATTCTCACTACAAAATGACTCACGCTGGCAGTATGCGAGAAGCCGAAATCATATTGGAGCAGCAAGATTTCGATGTATTACTTCTGGATTTGCGTTTGCCGGATTCTGATGGACTCAATTCGATAGAAGTATTGCAACGGTATTCGCACGACAAGCCAATTGTGATACTAACAGGCAGTAATTCTGAGGGAATGGCGCTTCAGGCCGCCGTAAAAGGCGCACAGGACTATCTGGTGAAGGGTCAATTTAACGCGGCGCTGCTGACGCGTTCCATTAATTACGCTATCCACCGTAATAAGACGGAGTGTCAACTCAAGCAACTCGCTCATTATGATGCTTTGACAGGATTGGCGAACCGCTATCTGTTTGATGACCGCTTGGAACAGGCTGTTTTTCGCTGTCATCGCAGCCGTGACATATTGGCGTTAATTTTTCTCGATTTGGATAATTTCAAACCGGTGAACGATAAATTTGGGCATGCTACCGGCGACCTGGTGTTGAAGGAAGTTGCAGACCGGCTTACGGCGTGTGTGCGCGAGCAAGACACTGTTGCCAGAGTGGGTGGCGATGAATTTTCAATCATTCTTGAGGGCCTACATCGTGAGCATGATGTTCGAATGATTGCGCAAAATGTGATGAAGAAGTTAGCGTTCCCTTATCGTATGGACGACTGTGAAGTTGTCCCGACAGCAAGCCTCGGCGTTGCTCTTTACGACGGCGTTGGCAGTGTTACCGTAGGCGAATTTGTCAGGCGTGCCGACGCTGTGATGTATGAGGCGAAACAGCAAGGTGGCAACCGGTATGAAGTGTACTGCGCAAACTTTGCAGAGCACGTAGAGCCATGCACTACCGACTGTGAAGCATGACACACCGCAAACGGCCAAGTGAGCTATAAAAATGAGGCTATTTAACATGCGATGGCATGGGTTGAGCCAACCAACATCGAAAAGCAGATTGCCAATGTTAAAGACAGACAAGGTAACGCCGCAATGAAAGATGGACCAACGTATGTCATCAAAATTCTTTTGGTCGAAGATAACCCCGGCGACGTAATATTGACGCGTGAAGCGTTTAAAAACTGCGAGCTGAAAAATAATATTCGTGTCGCTACCGATGGTGAGAAAGCGCTGCAGATGTTATTGCAGCTTGCTCCTTACGAACAGCAGCCGTTACCGGATTTGATTTTGTTGGACTTAAATCTGCCAAAAAAAGACGGTCGCGAGTTGTTGGATGATATTAAAGACAATGACAGATTGAAACAGATACCCATTATTGTACTCACCAGCTCAAACGCCGATACAGATATCCTGAAAACATACAAATTGCACACCAACAACTATATCGTTAAGCCGGTCAATCTCGCCAGTCTCACGCAGATTGTTAGTGTCATCGAACAATCTTGGTTGTCAGCCGTTGCGTTGCCCGCACGGCCTGCGTGATGGGCTAAGCCGGTTTGGCCTTGCGCAGCACTTATTATAGACAAATGTTTTTTGATTTTTCGCGGGTGTCAGACGGTTATAGCCGAAAAACATTGCTTATCAGTTGGTTGAGAACAGCGTTGAAAAGTCAGGGCCGATGCTTTTCGTTGCCGATGTTTGATGACAAATTCGGCTAACCCACGAGGTTGCATCATGACAGAAAACACCCTTGCAGATGACCGCGGCGCACCGCCTCGAGCAACCAGAGACGCGCCGCGGAAGACGCCAGGCAGACACCAGAAAATCCTGAACATTCTGCATAAGCCATTCACAGCGTGGGTGATACTATGCTGTGGTTTGTTGGCCACGCTGTTTGCATGGAAACTTTCTACTGATTACTTGCAACAACAAATCGAGCAACGCTTCAATACACACGTAGATGAGATAACAACGGCCATCGAGAAGCGCATGCTGGTCTACGAACAGTTGCTCTGGGGTGGGGTGGCCCTTTTCAATGCCTCCGATGAGGTCTCTCGTGCGGAGTGGCATACCTATATTAACTCATTGAAAATAGATCGCCATTGGCAAGGAATACAGGGGATGGGGTTCAGCGTGCCCGTGAGCCAAAGCCAGCGAACTGCGCATACTGCCGCGCTGCGCGACGAAGGCTTCGCCGATTACGACATCCGTCCTGCCGGCAAGAGAAACGAATACAGCGCTATTATCTACTTGGAACCCTTTGACTGGCGTAACCGTAAAGCCTTCGGTTACGACATGTGGTCCAAAAAATTACGCCGGCAGGCAATGCAACGTGCCAGGGATACTGGCAAAGCCGCCACTTCAGGGGCGGTTGACCTGGTACAGGAAACCGATCGCGATATCCAAAAAGGCTTTCTGACCTATGTTCCCGTGTACCAGAACGGTATCACGCCGAAGACGCGACAGCAGCGCCGCGACTTATTTGTCGGTTGGGTGTTTGCGCCATTTCGAACGGGTGATTTGATGCAAGGTGTTCTCGGTAAACGCGATGCCGAAGTTGAGTTCCAAATCTTCGATGGTACGACACAAACAAATCCACACAAGTTGTTCGACAGCGGCATAGATGAACCAGAAAACGCCAGAAATGTCATCGGCTCACCATTACACGCGCAACGAGAGTTGAATCTACAGGGCAGACGCTGGACGCTACGGTTTGAATCAAGAAACACACCCACTTCAGCGCTAGAGCGGAATCAACCCAACCTTATCGCCGCCTGCGGCCTGATAGTTGACCTGTTTTTGTTCTTTATTATTGCTTCGCTCGCGCGTGCTCATGCTATCCAAAAAACGATGTCGAACGAACTTCGTGACGCCAAAACACACCTGGAATATAAGGTCAAGTGCCGCACTCTTGCGCTTAACGAGGAGCGTCTTCGGTTGGAGGAACGCGTCGCTGAGCGTACCACGCAGCTGCGCGAAAAGGTATCCGAATCGGAGGCATTGGTTAATGCATTGACGGATATTAATGAGAATTTGCGCCAGTTTTCATACGTGGCATCCCATGATCTGAAAGAGCCGCTGCGTATGGTGGTGAGTTTCACTGATTTACTGGCACAAAAATATGCTGACAAGCTGGATGATACTGGCCGTGAATACATCAAAATCGCTGCGGACAGCGGCATGCGCATGCAAACGATGATAGATGACCTGTTGCAATTCACACGACTCGACGATAATTCTGAAAGAATTAAAAAGGTCGACTGCAACGTTGAGCTGGTCCACGTTCTGCAGGACTACCAGGATGCAATCAGCAGTGATCAAATTGAAGTAATACGCGCCGATTTACCGACCATTCGCTGCAATCCGTCGCGATTCCTCACCGTCATAAAGAATCTGATTGGCAACGGCATCAAATACGGGAAAGCCGAGGGTATCACCACGATTCGAGTTGGCGCCCAGGAAAAAAATGACGAGTGGATATTTAGCGTGGCTGATAATGGGATTGGCATTGAAGAGAGGTTTCACCAGCGCATCTTTGAACCCTTCAAACGCTTGCACTCGCACGACGAGTACGCCGGCACCGGTCTGGGGCTGGCCATTTGCAAAAAAATTGTGGTTACCTGGGGCGGCAGAATATGGCTGGATTCACTGCCGGGTGTTGGCACCACATTTCACTTTTCGATGCCGAAAAGATTGGCGGTGCCACCGCCCAGCGAGCTGGCAGTGGCAACTATGGCGTAATCGCATTGGAATGTGTGCGGTATCGTGCGTGCTCACGCGTGTCGGCCACTGATAAAACCCGCTACTCCACTTTATGTGCATGATGCTGTCGCCGCTACCAAGAATAGTGTGATCGGCCGCGCTCTCGCGCCCGGCGTAGTGATCCGCTACATGGCATGGGGCAGCAAATGCTTCTAAGCGCCAGTTGGTGAGTCTGTGCTCCTTTGGTCAGCGATGAAGCTTACAGCGGCCGCTCAGAACGCCCAATCAAGTGATTCTGCTACTCCCGGACCCGACCAATCTCGGCAATGCCAACACGTACGCGGCGATTTTGCCTGCCTTTGTTTTTAATTTTTATGATTTGAATTGGTCGATACTGAGCCTTAGAAGTGACATGCGTTCCACCGCATGGTTGGCTATCGAGATCACCAATCTGCACAATTCTTACCATGCAGTCTTCACCTTTTGGTGGTGCAGTCGATTTCGCTCGAAATAGCCCGGGC
>JBBKXJ010000196.1:0-11554 GCA_037969395.1 Pseudomonadales bacterium | reverse complement strand
CTACCGCCTGGTCGCGCAACTGCATATCGAATGCGGCTGGGTGCCGGAGACTACTCGCGTCAGCGATTTCGAAGCCGCCATTCGCACCGTATGCGAGCCGGTGTTTCAAAAACCTATCGGTGAGCTGTCGTTTGGGCAATTGCTGGTTCATTTGTTCACCGTAGCACGCCGCTTCGATATGACAGTACAGCCTAGTCTGGTGCTGCTCCAAAAAACCCTGCTCAATATTGAGGGGTTGGGGCGCCAGTTATATCCGCAGCTGGATCTGTGGCAAACGGCGCAACCGTTCCTCGAGCGTTGGGTTGAAGACCGCTATGCGCCTGCGCAGTTTATAAAACGCCTGCAGCGACAGGCACCGTCGTGGCTGGAACAGCTGCCACAGGTGCCGGATTTGTTACTGCAAAATCTGAAGCAAAGTCAGCATCTGGCCGAGCTGACCGCGGTGCAACAGCGGCAGCTAGCGCAAATGCAAAGCAGCGCCCGCAAGGCACAACGAAGACGCCTGCTTGCACTGGTTGCTGTTTTGTTGGGGGCCGGCTTTGTGCTGCTCAATCCTGTCGTTATACAAACCGCAGGCATCGACCCGGCGCAAGCCGGCTTGATTATCGCTGCCATCGCATTGGCCATCTTCCTGATTGGGTAGGTTGTGATTGAAACCCGTAGAGCGCTGTGCGCACGAGCAATCGTCAACCAGTGCAGGTGCGCGCAGCGCACCCTACGTCCCCGGCTATGGCATAATAACGGCGTAATTTTGCTTTCTTTTAGTAGCTATGACTGACACCGAATTTTTAGATGACATTAAATGGGATGCCGCCGGACTGGTACCCGCTATTGCGCAGGATCATCTCACCCAACGCGTCTTAATGGTCGCCTGGATGGACCGTGCCGCGCTGGCGGAAACCGTACAAAGCCAGCGTGCAGTATATTATTCGCGTTCACGGCAGAAATTGTGGCGCAAAGGAGAAGAGTCAGGCCATGTGCAGCAGGTCAAAGAAATCCGTCTCGATTGCGACGCCGATGTAATTACCTTATTAGTTGAGCAAACAGGCGGCATTGCGTGTCATACCGGTAGAGAAAGTTGTTTCTATCGCAAGCTGCAAGACGGCCAGTGGCGCAGCGTCGAGCCGGTATTGAAAGACCCGGCAAAAATCTACTCGAGCTAGTGGTTTATAATGAGCGATGTATTGCAACGATTGACCGAGACCATTCAGCGGCGCATCGAAGCCGGTGACGGCACAGGTTCGTATGTCGCCAAATTGCATGCGGCGGGTCTCGACAAAATATTGGAAAAACTTGGCGAAGAAGCGACGGAAACAATTATCGCCGCCAAAAACGCCGAGCGAACCAACAGCAAAGCCGAGCTGGTGGCTGAAACCGCCGACCTGCTGTTTCATACGCTGGTGATGCTGGCACAGCTCGGCGTCGATTTCGACACGGTGTTGGCAGAACTTGAGCGCCGTTTTGGTACATCGGGCATTACCGAAAAACAAAATCGCGGGAAAGCCAAAGCAAACTAGCACAAAGTATTCGGAGATTATTATGGGAATCGGTGGCATAAGTATCTGGCAATTGTTAATCGTGCTCGCTATCGTAGTGATGTTGTTTGGCACCAAGCGGCTGCGCAATATCGGCAGTGACCTCGGCGAGGCTATTAAAGGGTTTCGTAATTCTATCGGCGACAAAGAAGGTGACGCGGATCCCTTCGAGCAAAATAAAGACAATGTTATCGACGCCAAGGCCGAAGAGCTGAAAGAAAACGGCAAGTAGTTGCCGTTGCCTCCTCTCTCGCCCACTACCCATGTAACGCCACATGTTTGATATTGGTTTTGCGGAGCTGCTGCTGATTGCAGTGGTCGGTCTGCTGGTGATCGGCCCGGAACAGCTACCCGGCACAATTCGCACCGTGAGTCTGTGGCTGGGCCGCCTGCGGCGCAGCTTTAGTGAGATAAAAGCGGACATTGAGCGCGAAATCGGTGCCGACGATATCAAACGCCAGCTGCATAACGAAACCATTCTTAAAGAGCTGGAAAACACCCGCGCCGAACTGAATTCGCTAGCCAACGATACCAAACAAGGTGTTAATAAAACGCTGCAAGCAGACGACCCAAATGACAAGAAGTGAACTGTTTAGTGTAGTTGTAGTGTCCGTTATAGATGGCTGACTCCCCCGAACCAAGCGAAGATAGGCCGCAACCGCTGGTTGAGCACCTTATCGAGCTGCGCAACCGCTTACTGCGCTGCCTGGGCATCGTGTTCGGTGTGTTTGCGGTATTGTTCTCTTTCGCCAACGACATTTACGCATTCGCCGCCGAGCCGCTGCGCAAATTCTTACCGGAAGGCTCCACCATGATCGCCACCGAGGTGGCCTCGCCGTTTCTCACGCCATTCAAGCTAACTTTGGTATTGTCGGCATTTATCAGCGTGCCATTTATTCTGTATCAGGCGTGGGCTTTTATCGCGCCGGGCATGTACAAAAACGAAAAGCGCTTCGCCGTGCCGTTGCTGGCTTCCAGCGTATTGCTGTTTTATGCGGGCATGGCGTTCGCGTATTACGTCGTGTTTCCGCTGGTATTTCAGTTTTTTACCAGCATTGGCCCTGAGTCGGTCACCGTGATGACCGACATCAACAGCTATCTGAACTTTATTCTGAAACTGTTTTTTGCATTTGGTATAGCGTTTGAGATACCGATCGCGACCGTGTTACTGATTTGGTCTGGCATTACCACAGCGGAGAATCTTGCCAGTAAACGCCGCTACATTATCGTTGGCTGTTTCGTTTTGGGCATGCTGCTCACGCCGCCGGATATTATTTCGCAGGCTCTGTTGGCATTACCTATGTGGTTGCTATTTGAACTTGGCATTGTGCTGGGACGCTGGGTTAAGCTGCAGCAAACAGTGGCCGACAACGAAACTTAAAAACTGTCAGGAAACAACTTGTCGTTCCCTTGAAGACAATACGATCAAACGGATGAAACTACACGATGCGCAATCCATTACTCAGTGACAACGAACTACCGCCGTTCGCAGCGATACAGCCCGAACACATAGAGCCGGCGATTACGCAGCTAATCGAACAAAGCCTGCGTGCGGTGGAGCAACTGGTGGCTACACAACAGCAACCAAGCTGGCAAACGCTACTGCAGCCGTTGGAGAATCTTGATGATAAACTCCAGCAAGCCTGGTCGCCGGTAGGCCACTTAAACGGCGTTGCCCAAAGCGATGCGCTGCGCGTAGCCTATGACAGTTGCCTGCCCAAACTATCGGAATATCACACACAACTTGGTCAGAACAAAGCACTGTTTGCCGCCTACCAGCAACTAAAAGACAGTGTCGTATTTGCCGACTTGAATGTAGCGCAGCAAAAAGTCATAGCCAATGCGTTGCGTGACTTTCGCCTTAGCGGCATCGACCTCCCCGCCGACAAGCAGCAGCGTTTTGCTGACATTCAAAAGCGCCTGTCCGAGCTGGCCAGTGATTTTTCCAACAATGTGTTAGACGCGACACAGGCATGGAGCAAGCTGATCAGCGACCCCATTGAGCTGGCCGGCGTACCCGAAACCGCGTTGAACGCTGCTCGAGTGGCCGCCGAAAACAAAAACAAAGAGGGATATTTGCTAACCCTCGATGCGCCCTGCTATCTGGCTGTGGTTACGTACGCCGACGACCAAAATTTGCGCGAGCTTATGTATACCGCATACTCCAGCCGTGCCTCCGAAACAGGCCCCGATGCCGGCACCTACGATAACAGCGCCAACATGGTAGAGATTCTCGGTTTGCGGCGGGAAATGGCGCAGTTACTAGGCTATGCAACGTATGCCGACTATTCGCTGGCAACCAAGATGGCGCAGGATCCCGCTACTGTGCTCAGTTTTCTGCACGAGCTGGCCGAAAAATCTCGCCCAAATGCACAGCAAGAACTGCAGGAATTGCAGAATTTTGCCGCGCAGCAAGGTGGCGCAAACCAGTTAGCCGCCTGGGATATCGCCTACTATTCCGAAAAACTACGGCAGCATGAATACGCCGTTAGCCAGGAAGAGCTGCGCCCTTACTTTCCTGCGGCCAAGGTGATAGAAGGCTTGTTCACCGTCACCAAGCGCCTGTTTAATGTATCGATAGAAGCCAACATTGCGGTTGAAACCTGGCACGAGGACGCGCAGGTATTCGACGTTTACCGTGACCAGCAGCTGATCGCACGCTTCTACATCGACCTGTATGCTCGTGAGAACAAACGCGGCGGTGCCTGGATGGACGAATGTCGCGTGCGCAGAACGCGCGACGACGGCAGCATTCAGCTACCGGTGGCTTATCTTACCTGCAACTTTATGGCACCCGCCGGCAGCACACCGTCGTTGCTGACCTTCAACGATGTCACTACGCTGTTTCACGAATTCGGCCACGGTCTGCACCATATGCTAACCGAGATCGGCTGCGCGGGCGTATCGGGTATACACGGCGTAGAGTGGGACGCGGTGGAGTTGCCCAGCCAGTTTATGGAAAACTGGTGCTGGCAAAAAACGATTATTCCGCTAATTTCAGCGCACTATGAGACTGGTGAGCCGCTACCCGAAAGCCTGCTGGACAAACTGTTGGCGGCGAAAAACTTTCAGTCCGGAATGCAAATGCTACGCCAGATCGAATTTTCCCTGTTTGATTTTGAGTTGCATCAGGCCGAAAATGTCGGCAGCGCCGAAGCTATCCAGGCACTGCTGAATGACGTACGTGAAAGGGTAGCCGTGCTGCAACCGCCAGCGCAGAACCGTTTTCAGCACGGCTTTGCGCACATCTTCGCCGGTGGCTACGCGGCCGGTTATTACAGCTATAAATGGGCCGAAGTGCTGTCCGCCGATGCCTTTGCTTTATTTGAACAACGCGGCATTTTCGACCCGGAGACAGGCCACGATTTTCTCAACAAAATTTTATCCAGGGGCGGCTCGCAAGCCGCACTCGATTTGTTCAAGAGTTTTCGTGGCCGCGAGCCGGAAGTGGATGCCTTGTTACAGCAGGCGGGAATCGACTAAGCGATTACTTTAGCTTAACAACGTCACCCTTGAGGGCGACACCAGCCATTAATTTTCCGGCGTGACATTCGAACTCGGTAGCGCTACTCATTTCGATCTTGTCGTAATAACTTCTGATATTGACGACCGCATCACCGCCCACTTGCTGCGCACGTTCTTTTAATGTAATCAGAGCAGATAACAGCACCCATTCACACGACTCCTTGTCAACCTTGTGGAAATTGTTGGTTTTCTTACTGGTTGTATATTCACCAATTTTTTTCTCCACCGCAGGATGTTGCTGTTCGCCGAAGTAAAATTTGATATCTTCGCCGAGCTTCGCGGCGTAATCAGGCGACTCGAATGCTTCGTCTATGGGCAGCATTAGTTTGGTGTCACGCGCGCTTGCATGACTGCAAATCAGCAATAGGGCAACTAACAAAGTGAATGTATGTTTCATGGCTTATTCCTTAGCTTCAGTTAAAATAGATTGGATACGTTATACACACCGCCTGAATCGGCGGCACCGCGATTTTATATGATTGGCCTACAAGTCGGAACAGATTTTTTGAACGGCAAAGTGGGGTTATAAGTCACCATGACAATTAAGTTTGCTGTTACCGAATGGACGGGCTGGACGCCGGCTTTGCCGTTGCATAGCGGTGTGGACGGCACATCGATTAAGCATAACGATACCCCGGATGTTTCCGCCATTGCGCCTATGTTGCGTCGCAAACTAAATGCGCTCGGCCGTGCTTGCGCAGCGACGGTGCTACACACGCTGCCGCCAGCCGCTGCCGACATTCCACTCGTCTACTGTTCTCAGCATGGTGATATTGAACGCACCCTGGCGGTACTGTTAGAGCTCGCCGAGTCGGCCAGCGTGTCGCCTAACAATTTTAGTCTGGCGGTGCATAATGCGGTTTGCGGAGTACTGTCTATTCATGCGGGGCTAACGGGACCGATCAATGCTATCGCTGCGGGTGAACAAGCATTGGTACCGGTGCTTTTGGAGGCAGCGGGATTGTTGTCTGCGGACTGTCCGCAGGTGCTATGTGTGATGTGCGACGTGCCGCTGCCAGCAGTTTATCGGTCAACTACCAGCCATCCACACGCGCCTTATGCTATGTGTTTCATTGTCAGCACTGCAGGGAAAACCGGCTTATTTTTACAGCAGTCAAACGCCGCCACTGACTGTGGCGAATATTTTTCACCGCTGGATTTCTGCACGTTTTTAGATAGCAACACTGTTAGTTCCATAGCCTTGACACACAATGGATGCAACTGGGAATTGGCCAAAAGCTAATGTCTCCAGGCAATGGCTGAAACAGAGCGCACAAAAATTACACACAAAATAGGCTACTGCTGGCGGCTTATCGCCACTGGCACCGCGTTTACTGTATTTGGCCTCGGTGGCGTACTGGTCCCGCTGGTAGCGCTGCCAGCACTTGCCTTGCTACCGGGAGGGCACGATCAGCGGCAGCGACGGGCGCGCTATCTGGTACACCTGGCGGCGCTGGTGTTCATCCATTTTATGCGTTTGCTGGGGATTTTGCGCTGGCACTTCGAGGGGCTTGGCAAACTGAAGCGTGAGGGTTTACTGGTTCTTGCCAACCATCCCACATTATTAGATGTTGTTTTTTTAATCGCTTTGATGCCAAATGCCAACTGTATTGTGAAGGGCAAACTTGTTAAAAACCCTGCCATGCGTGGCGTAGTTTCACTTTCGGGCTATATTGTAAATGACGTAGGCGAAAGTTTACTTGGCGACGCAAGCGCGTCGCTGCAGCAAGGCAGCTCGCTGATCGTATTCCCCGAGGGGACGCGTACGGCACCAAACGGCCATGTTGAGATGCAACGCGGCGCGGCGAGAATTGCATTGCGCGCGCGGGTAGCGCCAACCCTGGTGGTTATTCGCTGTGACCCGCCGACATTGAGCAAGCAACATAAGTGGTATCATATTCCCTACCGCAAGTTCGTGATTGGGATTGACGTACGGCACGACTTACGAATTGATCCGTACCTGGAGCTTAACCCGGCACAAGGCGCGCGCCATTTGACAAGGGATTTACAAAAATACTACACAGGAGAGCTGGACTCACATGGGACTCGCACCACTTGAAACTGAACTAAAAAAACTAATTATTGAAACGCTGGAACTGGAAGATATCAGCATCGACGACATTGACAGCAACGAAGCACTGTTCAATGAAGGACTTGGCCTTGACTCAATCGATGCACTCGAACTCGGCGTGGCGTTACACAATCGCTACGGCATAAAGCTGGAATCGGAAGCGGAAGAAAATCGCGAGTTTTTTGCCAGCGTTGCGCGCCTCGCCGTGATGGTCGACAGCCGCCGTGTCGACCAGGGAAGCGATGATGAAGTCGCGTGATGATGTCTACGCTAAAGTCGTTGAAATTCTTGCCGACCTGTTCGAAATAGAGCGTAACGAAATTTCGCCGCAGGCACAGCTGTACGAAGATCTCGACATCGACAGCATCGATGCGGTGGACCTGCTGGTCGAGCTGAAAAACTATACCGGCAAGAAAATGGCACCGGAAGATTTCAAATCGGTACGCACGGTAGCCGACGTTGTCGACTCGGTCTGTGCGCTGCTGGAGTGTGAATAACTCAGGCCTACGCAACGCGCTGGCGGTAGCGCTGGTTATAGCTTATCCCCTGCTGGTTTATTTCGGCTTACAGATGTTCGCACCGCGTTTGCTGGTGCTGCTACTGTTGCTAATGGCCGGCCTGCGCTGGCTGGCCTGGAACGGCGAGGAGAAAGGTTTTTTACTGTATTGGCTGGCGGCCATTCTTCTGGTTGCTATGGCAACGCTGGTGACCGGCTCGAATGTTGGGCTGCTGCTCTACCCGTTGCTGATGAACGTGGTGTTTCTAACGTTCTTCGCCATAAGCCTGTACAAGCCACCGACCGTTGTTGAAACTATTGCCAGAAAACAACAAGGCGATTTACCACCCGCAGGAATTGCGTACACGCGTAAGGTCACTATTGCATGGTGCCTTTTTTTTATAACCAATGGCTGTATCTCATTGTGGACAGTGTTTTTAAGCCACGCAGCCTGGGTGCTGTACAACGGCCTGATTGCCTATATTCTCATGGCGCTGCTAATGGGTGGCGAATACCTTGTGCGGCGTCGTGTGCTGAGACGAATCAATGTCTGAACTAAACGCTGCAATCGTCAGCTTGCCGTTTTCCAATGCGCTAACAGAATTTGCGGCAGACCACGTGCTTTACCAACACGCCGAACAGGCCGTGTGCTGGCAGTATTTTTGCGCGCGCGTGAACCACTGGGATGCTGTTTGCAGCACCATTGAAACGTCGAAAGTTGCAGTATTTCATGCCGATGGCGGCGAGTTTCTGGCGCTGCTAACGGCAGCCTGGCGGGCGGGCAAGACGGCGATTATCCCGCCTAATGTATTGCCGGCGACGCTGCAGCGACTGCAGCAGGAAACTTCGGTATTGCTCGGTGAATTTGGTAATCAATGCTATCAAGCTCCGCTCGGGAAACAGCAAACGCTGACCACCGCCAAAGCTGCGACTGATGAGAATCATCAAGCCCTGCTGCTTTACACCTCGGGCTCCACTGGTGAGCCAACGTTGATCGGCAAAACCTTTAAACAGTTGAAGGCAGAAATCGGCCTGTTGGAGCGCCGCTGGGAGCAGCTGTTAGACAACTCTTTGACCGTTGCAACGGTTTCCCACCATCATATGTACGGTCTAACGTTCAAGCTGTTGTGGCCGTTGCTCACCGGCAAGCCATTCCACGCCAGCGACGTCGCCTATCTGGAAAGCCTGCCCGAACTGTCGCGGCGGCAGCAACTGGTGTTGATCAGCAGCCCCGCGCACCTGGCCAATATTCCTCCGTCGGTTGACTGGCCCGCCGTGCGCGGTCGCATCAAAGCAGTGTTCACTGCCGGCGCAGCCTTGCCCGCAGCGGCGGCCAGTCAAAGCGCCGCAAACTTTTATTGCCAACCAACCGAAATTTTCGGCAGTACCGAAACGGGTATTGTCGCCTGGCGTCAGCAGCAACTTGATGTGATATGGCAGGCTTTCGACCAAATCGAATGCGAGTGCAGTGCTGACGGTCAGTTGCAGCTGCGCTCTCCCGCACTGCCCGACAGCAACTGGTTTGTGAGCGCCGATAAAATTAAACTCAAGGGCGACGGGCGTTTCGCACTTCACGGCAGGGCAGATAAGGTAGCAAAAGTGGCCGGCAAACGCGTATCGCTGACCGAAGTCGAGCGCCTGCTGGCAACGCATCCCTGGGTAGATGATGTCAAGGTACTACCCCATGTGCATCGCCCTTCCCGCTTGTGCGCGGTGGTCGCCCTCAATGTGGAAGGCAATGCACAGCTGGTCGACCAGGGCGTTAGATTCACTGGCAAAAGCCTGTGTGCAAACCTTGCGGGAGTGGTTGAACGGGTTGCATACCCGCGCTACTGGCGCTTCGTCGCGACTATGCCGCTAAACCAGCAGGGCAAAACCACGGCGCAGGAACTGACAGCCTTGTTCGACAACGAGCAACAGGTGACAGGGCCAACCATACTCAGCAGCGACTTCAACGCCGAACTTAACGAATACCACGCGGAACTGATGGCGCCGCACAATCTCTGCTATCTACAGGGGCATTTTCCGGGTCAGCCTATTCTGCCAGGTGTGGTGCAAATCGCCTGGGTGGTCGAAACAGGCCGCAAGTTGTTTGCCGCGCTCGGTGAGTTCGAAAAAATGGAAGCCGTAAAATTTCAGCAAGTGATTCAGCCAGGCGAACGGTTTAAGCTCAAGTTGCGGCTGGATAGCGCGAAAAACACGCTGCTATTTTACTACACAATATCAGACCGCAGTGTTTCCAGCGGCCGCATCGCTTTTCGGCCTGCTTCCGATGCTGCAATGTAAAGCCTGCGTACTGGTGCCGATTTACAATCACGCGCGCGCATTAGCGGCGACGCTGCAAGCAGCGCAGTCATTGCACTTGCCTATGCTGTTGGTAGACGACGGCAGCGCTGCGCAATACACAACGACTATTCAATCGCTGGCAAAGGAATACGACGCGCTGCTGATAAGTCATGCGCACAATAGCGGCAAGGGTGCGGCAATTAAAAGCGGCCTGCGTGAAGCCCACAACGCCGGTTTCACTCATGCCCTGCAAATCGATGCCGACGGCCAGCACGCAAGCGACGATATACCGCGTTTTCTGCAGGCGATGCAGGCCCATCCCGACGCACTGATTGTGGGTTATCCGCAGTTTGATGAGTCCATACCCAAACATCGTTTCTACGGCCGCTACCTGACCCATGTGTGGGTGTGGATTAATACGCTGTCTTTGCAGATTCGCGACTCGATGTGTGGCTTTCGCATCTATCCGGTGGCCGCCGCCTGCGAGCTTCTTAGAGCAGAGCGTATCGGTGACCGGATGGATTTCGACTGCGATTTTATCGTGCGCTGGATGTGGCAAGGTCATGCCATGCAGCAGCTGCAAACGCGGGTTATCTATCCTGAAGGTAACAGCTCCGGCTTTAGAATCGTACAAGACAACTTACTGATTACGTGGATGCATACACGCCTGTTTTTTGGCATGCTGCGGCGCCTGCCACGCCTGTTGCGACAGCGCAGAGGTCGCCCATGACGCAGGCCGAACATTGGGCCGACATCAAGGAGTCCACCACCGTTATCGGCATTCGATTAATGGTCAACGTGTATCGCTACGGCGGCAACTTTTTGTTTCGGGTATTGCTGCTGCCGGTTATTGTTTTCTATTTCATAGTCAGCAGTGGCGCACGCCGTGCGTCACTGCTTTATCTAAAACGCCTGCATTGCTTTGACCCTGGCCTGCCAGCACCACGGCTAAGCCACAGCTTTAGAATATTCTGGCAGTTTGGCGAGGCGATACTCGACAAATTTGCTGTGTGGATGGGCCGCATCAAGCGCCTCGATGCGAAGATCTATAACGACAATCTGATTGACGAATTAATGCAGCAAAAGCAGGGCGCTGTTCTGCTAACCTCGCATCTGGGCAATTTTGAAATATGCCGCGCTCTGTCGCAAACGCATCCCAATGTCAGACTAACCGTGTTGGTGCACACCAAAAATGCCGAGAAATTCAATGCGATTCTCAACACCTATGATGATCAGCAAGCCATCGAACTGCTGCAAGTGTCGGATATGAGCGTGTCCACTTCTATTCGCCTCAGCGAAAAAATTGCCAACGGCGAATTCATTGCCATTGCCGCCGACCGCGTGCCAATCAACAGCTCGGCTATCGTCATGCACGATTTTCTTGGCGAAAAGGCCCCCTTTCCCGCCGGGCCGTTTGTGCTGGCATCAATATTGGGCGCACCGGTAATTATGCTTAGCTGTATAAAACTGCAGGGACGCTACTCTATTTTTTTTGACAAACTATGCGCCGGCAAACGGGTGGGCAGAAAAGCGCGCGCGCTGCACGTAGAGGCGCTGTCGGCGGGCTATGTACAGCGGCTGCAGGAGCTTGTTAAGCTCGCCCCGTATCAATGGTTTAATTTTTACGATTTCTGGCAAGAG
>JBBKXJ010000195.1:0-16756 GCA_037969395.1 Pseudomonadales bacterium | reverse complement strand
TCCACCCGCCAAGGGCAATCAATGGACCACCGGCGCCGTGGGCTGCCCGCAATGGACCGGGGTGCGGCTGCGCGATGTGCTTAAAGCCTGTGGGATCAAAGAGAATGCGGTGTACATTGGTTACTACGGGGCCGATAAGCATTTGAGTATGGATCCCGACAAGTCAGCTATTTCTCGCGGCGTGCCGATGTCGAAAGCGCTGGAGGATGAAACGCTGATCGCCTGGGCGTTAAACGGAGAGGCGTTACCCCTAATGAATGGTTACCCGTTGCGTCTGGTTTGCGGCGGCTGGCCGGCGTCAACGTCGGGCAAGTGGCTGCGCAAAATCGTGATTCGCGACCAGGTGCACGACGGTGAAAAAATGACGGGCATGGCGTACCGGCTGCCGTGCGAACCGGTTGCCCCCGGCGCCAAAATTGCTGATGAGGATATGTGCATTATCGAGGCGATGCCCATCAAATCGCTAATTACTTTTCCGAAATCGGGAGTCGAGCATGCATCCGGCAAGCTTTTCGCCGCACGCGGACATGCCTGGGTAGGCGACGGCAGCGTGAAAAAAATGTTTGTTTCCATCGACTTCGGGGTGACCTGGCAAACAGCAAAACTGAAGAAACCGGTAAATCGACTGGCCTGGCAACACTGGCAGGCTGATATCCAGTTCCCTCAGCCAGGCTATTACGAAGTGTGGGCCAGAGCGGAAGATAATCAGGGCCGTTCTCAGCCGATGTTGACCCCTGGATGGAATCCCAAGGGCTACCTCAATAACGCCTGTCATCGAATTGCGGTGCAGGTGGTATAGCGTGCAGCGGAAAATTTCGCTATTCATGCTCCGGCTTATCCTGCCGGCGCTGCTGGCCGCACCGGTCGCGGCTGAGGTCGATAAAAGCACTGGCTTGATTAAGGCCGACAACTGGGAGTTGATCGCCCGGCACTGCTCGGCCTGTCATTCTCTGCAACTGGTCACCGCTAACCGTTTCGATCGCGAAACGTGGTTGGAGACCATTCGCTGGATGCAGAAAACCCAAAAACTGTGGCAGTTTGAGCCGGCGGTAGAAGACAAAATTCTGACCTATCTGGCAACCAACTACGCTCCCACAACCCAGGTGCGGCGACCAGCTCTGGCGCCGCATTTAATGCCGCAGTAGAACGCTCTGCCAATCGTCAATACTGGAAGCATTTCTGGTTTGCATCTGGTTCTATCGCCGCTCAAGTAGCGCTATTATCCTACGCCAGTTTTGCCGCGCGGCACCAGCCATAGCCATTCCGCCGACTGCATGGCGCACGGCGTGTTAATTGGACGCACCAACCGCGACTTTTGCGAGTACAACAATACTTTCGCCCTTAGCCCGCCGTATATTTGCACACGCGAGGACCTCGACGAGATTGTGCGTGTTCTCGACAATGCGTTAACGAAGCAGGTGCCGTAAGTCCCGTTCCGGCGTCAGTGTAGGCGCAACCTGATATCAGGCGCTGCGATGTCAGGAGATTTTGATATGCCAGGGTTCGTGGCGCACGCCGAATGGATTGGTTTCGGTATATCGAATGGAGACATAGCCCAAATCAATGAGTCGCTTGTACTCGTCGGTTGACGCAAATAATTCGGTAAAATTGCGCAGGCCGAAGCCAACCTTACCGAGGTCAAAATCACCGCTGCCGTGGTAAGAGTAGCCCGGTGGTGCCAGCGAACGCGATGCCTGCGACAAGTTACCGTCGACGCTGACCGCTTTTGCCAGAAACAGCTGGGTCTGCTTAACGATGCCGCGAATGCCGGAGGTAAGCGTAATGCCGCTGCCGAGTTCGGCGCGAATACTCTGGTACTTTTTCAGCGGTTGTCCGCGAAACAGGAAGTGGCCTGTGTTGCCAATTTTTTTAATGCCATGGGTGGGTACTATCGAGGTCAGGTCATGCGTCACTCGTTCGCCATAGAAGCCGTATCGCCTCGCATCGGCGAAGAAGATATCTTCCATAAAGTACAGTTCTGGCGGCGAAAATGCGCCTATGGCCGAATAACTCTCACCACGCAGCAGCAACTGATCAAACGACAGCAGGTTGAAATTGCCGTGCCCTATAAAGCGCTGCGCGCGCTGTAACCGCGCAGCAACGGTTTTCAGTACCTGCAACTCTTCCGGCTTTAGAATAACGTCGCCAGGGTATTGCCGGTCGAAGTCTCTGATTTTCTCCAGGTCTATCGTGCTATGCTCGGGGTGGTCGGCTTCGTGAGTGAGAACATGGTCCGACTCTCTGTGATGCGCAGCGGGCAGCTGCTCTTCAAGCTTGACCTTGTCTGCAGTAGGGCCGTCAGCAGTAGCGCCAGCAATTTCGTCGTCGGCGCTGCCATGTTTCGAATTGTTCGCGTCCTGAGCCGGGTCTTGCGCACAACATTTACCGCTAACCAGCTCCAGCCATGCCAGACTGTCACCCGCAATAGGGAGCAGGCCCAGCGGCACAGCTTTAAGCAGCGTTCTGCGTTTCACGAGCGAATCCTTCAGAGATATTATTCACGCCAAAGTGACAGTACACGCTGGCCTCTATTTAGTATGTATAATAGCCAGCCGAACTGGCTGCTGCAATGGCACTATTCACAGCAATAGTATACCGACTCCCTCGCCCCGGCACTGGATTTTATTTTTCGCTCGCGTAGCATAGTTTGTTAGAATAATTTTTGCCGAAAAAATAGTTCAGAATCTCAAAGGTAGTAGATGCAAAATTCCCGTGCAGGCTTTCTTACCACAATTCTCACTCCTGGTAGGAGCCTGAAGGTTGGCAAATCAATTGGCCTGGGTATAGCCGCTTTGCTGTGCTTTGAGCTTGGTATTAGCAACGCCAGTGCTCAGGGGTATCATCCGCGCAGCAGGGTTCGCGTGCAAGCGCCCGCCGTGCCATTGAAAGCAGAAGCGCCACAGTCAGCTCCGTCAACATCGCAGCTGCCGGTTGCGCCACCAAAATCAGAGGTAGCTGCAACCTGCGAACGTATTGCCAGACGATTGGCAAGCGTCGCGTTGGGGGATTGCGACAACAGCGTGCTCTCCAGCTCCGGCGCTACGTCGCATCAGGGTACACCCATTCTGGTAGGCGAATTCCCGCCGGCAAGTGACCGCGAATCGCTGGGTCGAGTACTTATTTTCGGTGGTATTCATGGCGACGAATTTTCGTCGATAAGCATTGTATTCAAATGGTTGACTGCGCTGGACAACTATCACGCCGGCCTGTTCCACTGGCGGGTTGTGCCTTTGCTGAATCCTGACGGCTTGCTACGCGAAAAATCGCAGCGCATGAACCACCGTGGTGTTGATTTAAATCGTAACTTTCCTGCACCTAATTGGTCAGAAAGCGCCGAGGAGTTCTGGGTTCGCAAGACGGCGCGCAACCCGCGCCGCTACCCGGGGCCGGAACCGCTTAGCGAGCCAGAGTCGCGTTGGCTCGCGGACGAGATTGAACGCTTCGACCCTACCGTGATTGTGGCAGTACACGCGCCGATCCATCTGGTAGATTTCGATGGTCCGGCGCAGCCGCCGCAAAGACTGGGTTCGCTCGAGCTGCGCCTGATGGGAACCTATCCCGGCTCTCTTGGCCGTTACGCCGGCGTCGCCATGGGGCGCCCAGTGGTTACTATTGAATTGCCACACGCGGGCATTATGCCGTCGCCGGCAGAACAGCAGACTATCTGGAACGACTTGCTGGCATGGCTAAACGAAACGTCGGTGGCGCTAAACGAAGCGAAAGCGGCTGACGTGGCCAGCAATGCATCGGGCGCTACGAGTGGTGGCAACTAGTCAATCCCCCTCACGCGGCAGTGGGCAATATCACCTAAGTAGGGCTACTAAACGCTATGGCCAAACAGTCAAGTCCACGCGCTACCGGGGAAGCTACAACAGTTGAGCGTACTTACGCTGATTTGATTCTGGATTATCTGCTACAGATTGACGTTGACTATATATTTGGCATTCCCGGCGGCGCGCTTGAACCCCTGTATAACGCACTGGACCGGCAGCAAAAACACCGCTCGGCGCAAGCGCACAGTAATCCGTTAGCTGACAAGCACGCGCGTAAGTCAAGACGCTACAACGAAGCTATTCAGGAAATTACCGCGCGTCACGAAGCAGGCGCTGTGTTTATGGCCGAAGGCTATAGTCGCGAAACCGGCAAACTGGCGGTGTGCTGCGCCACCACGGGGCCTGGCGCTACCAACATGCTTACCGGCGTTGCGTCTGCTTATCAGGAACGGGTTCCCATGCTGGTCATTACGCCGCAAACCGCGTTACCTGATTTCGGCAAGGAGGCGCTGCAGGAGTCTTCCGAAGACGCCATCGATGTGGTCGGCATGTTCGAACATTGCACGCGCTACAATTCGCTGGTCTCGCATCAGGACCAGCTGGAAGGCAAGCTTTTTACCGCGCTGTTCACTGCGTTCCAGCACCCGCGTGGTCCGGTGCATTTAAGTATTCCAATGGATATTTTGAACAGCCCTCTGCAAACGTCAACACCGCGCTACCAGGTAGCGACCATGCTACGCCAGCCTTCAGTGATGGACGACGCCATGTTTGGCGAGTTATGCCAAAGCATTAAACAGGCGCGTAAAATGCTGCTGTTCATCGGCGGCGGCTGCAAGTCGGCGATAAGGCAAATTGTGCAGTTTGCCGAATTGCTGGAAATACCCATTGTCACCTCTGCCAATGGTAAAGCCTGCATTAGCTCTTACCACCGGCTCAACTGCGGCGTGTTCGGTTTCGCCGGGCACGCCAGCGCCGGTGCGTTAATTGCAGCAGCCGAAACCGACTTGATTATGGCGGTGGGCACCAGTCTGGACGAAATTTCCACCGGCGGCTGGGATGCTGCCCTGCTGAATGACAAACTGGTGCATATCGATGTAACCGCCAGCAACTTTTCGCGCTCACCGATGGCCAAATTTCATCTGCTTGGCGAGTTGCGCTACGTATTCTCCTCTCTGATTGCGGAGTTTGCGCCGAGCGGAGAGGCGAGCGCAATTGAGTCAGAAAAGTCGTGCCGTGGCAGCGCAGCGGCCAATGTTAGTGCTGCCAATTTCACACCAGACATGCAAAATTTACCGGGCATTAAGCTCGACTCCAGCGATGCCTGGTTATCAGAGGCAACGCCGATCAAGCCGCAGCGACTGATGCACGATTTGACCATGCGCTTTCCCGACAACACCCGCTTCGTCCCCGACGCAGGTAACGCCTGGGCGTGGACGACGCACTATCTGCACCTGAAGCAGGGCAATCGCTACCGCATCGGTATGGGTTTTGGTGCTATGGCGTGGGCCATCGGCGCAGCCGTAGGCACGGCGCTGGGGTGTCGTGGCACGCCGGTCGTTTGCATTACCGGCGATGGCAGCTTTTTAATGAGCGGTCAGGAGATTACAGTGGCCGTTGCCGAACAGCTCCCGGTGATATACATCATACTTAACGACAGCGCGCTGGGCATGGTAAAGCACGGCCAAATGCTGCGCGGCGGCGCGCAGATCGCTTTCCAGTTACCGCCAGTTGACTTTGTCGGTATGGCAAAAGCATTAGGCGCCGACGCCTATGCTATCCATTCTCCCCAGGATTTCGAGCAGCTTGACTGCGCCGCCATATGCAATGCAAAAGGCCCAACGTTACTTGATGTGTATATCGATATAGATGAAGTGCCGCCCATTGGCGCGCGTATCAAAGCGCTAAAAAAAGGCGATGACGGTAAGCGTGCGGTCGCTAAAGAACTGAGTCACTAAGTCCGACAGACTCCTAGACCCGCAGCTTCTGCTGCTGCGCAAAATCCAGCGTTTCGTCTAACGATTTAGTGACCTTATCGATGATTTCGTCGACCTGCGCCATGTCGATAATTAGCGGTGGGCAGAAGGCGAGGTTGTTACCAGCCATGGCGCGCAGAATTAAACCGTTTTCCTGACAACGCTGCTGGGCGTAAGCGCCAACCGAACCATCTTTGAAAGCCTGTTTGCTGGCTTTGTTGGCGACCAACTCTAACGCCGCAATCATACCGACGCCACGCACTTCACCGACGAGAGGGTGGTCGGTAAATTTCTGCAGGCACGTTTGCAAGTATTCGCCAATTGTTGCTGCGTGTGCGTATATATTGTCGCGTTCATAGATTTCTATCGTTTTCAATGCAACGGCACACGACACCGGGTGGCCCGAATAAGTGTAGCCATGCCCGAAAACGCCAACTTTAGCGCTGGGTTCCACCATCGCCTGGTACATCTCCCCGCTTATTACCGCCGCGCTAATCGGCGTGTAAGCTGAAGACATGGCCTTGGCCAGCGTCATCGCCGACGGCTGGATGGCAAAGGTATCGCAACCCCAGGTATTGCCGGTGCGGCCGAACGCGGTAATGACTTCGTCGGCGATTAATAAAATATCGTATTTATTTAAAACCGTTTGAATTTTTTCCCAATAGGTGGCCGGTGGCACCACGACTCCACCCGCGCCAGTCACCGGTTCGGCGATAAACGCAGCGATGGTCTCGGGGTTTTCTTTAAGAATAAGTTGTTCCAGATTATCCGCCAGTCGACTGGCAAACGTCGCCTCGCTTTCACCTTCAAAGCCCTGCCGATAATAGTGCGGCGCGTCGGTACGCAGCACTCCCAGCGCGTCAAACGGCAGGCCGAAATGGGTGTGCATTGGGGCCAGGCCGGTCAGCGCGGCGGCGGCAACGGTCACGCCATGGTAGGCGCGATCGCGCGCGATGATTTTCTTCTTCTCCGGTTTGCCGATTGCATCGTAATAATAGTGCAGCAGCTTAACGTGCGTATCGTTGGCATCCGATCCGGAAGTGCCGAAAAATATCATGGCATCATCTACCGGCACGATACTTTTCAGCTTTTCGGCGAGCTGCATACCGACATTGTGTGACTTGCCGCCAAACATATGGCTGAAGCTGAGCTTGCGCATCTGCTCGCTGCTGGCGGCGATCAACTCTTCGTTGCCGTAACCCAGGGCCGTACACCACAGCCCCGCCATACCCTCCAGATACTGCTTGCCGTGTTCGTCGTAAACATAGGCCCCCTCACCGCGGTCGATGATGAGCTGCTCGGTGGCCTTCAGGTTAGTAGTAGGGTAGAGGATGGCATTCATCTCGAGTGTGCCTCACAAATTGGAGTGGCTGGCCCGCACGAGCCAACCACTGTGGTAGCGGTTATTTGCCTTTCAGCAATCCCTTTAAGCCTTCCAGTTTTTTCTGATCTTCAGGTGAGATGTTTTTGTCCAGCTGTTCCTGCAGCTTCTCTTTGGCTTTGTCTTTGGCCTTATCTTCCAGCTCGGCACGCACCTGCTGTTTGGCTTCGGCAAGAATTGGCTGCAATATTGCCGTCGCCAGCTCATCGGGTGCCAGGCCTGTTTGCTTATCGCCGATATTAGCCAAATCGATGGTGGGCAATTTCATTTGATAGTCGCCGAGCTGCTCGGTTTTAAGGTCAACGTTGCCGTTCACGAAAGTCAGTTTTTCAACCATGAGTCGCACGTCTGTCTCGGTTTCCGGCTCGGCTGCCGGGGTGTCTGCGCCTGATCCTGATTTTTCGAGGTTATCCAACAGTGCCTGAATATTGGTGTCTTTCAAGCCTTTTTGTTCGGCTAACAGCTTTGCCCCGTCGATGCGAATTTCCCTGATGACATACACCTTCTGGCGCAATGAAGCGGGGTCGATGTCGAGCACAACGGTATCCATCTGAAATATGTTGGCGTCGCTAAACCCCTCCGGGTTGGCGATAGACAACCCCTTCAATTCAGCGCGTCCGTTCTTCAATTCGATTTTGGCTTCCTGCAGACCCACGGCCGTTAATGTGACCTGCGGACCGACGGTTTCTACCGTCGACTTAACGATAGAATCAAGATTTTGCACAACCAGAAACATGCCAATAGCCACGATCAATACCAGCACCAGCACAATTCCCACTATAATTTTTACTGCTTTCATCGTCTTACTCCGTTATCTTAAAATCCCGCGACATTAGTCGCGAATGATACAAACTACTGATCAATACCGCCCATACACAAGTATTTAATTTCGAGATAATCGTCCATCCCGTATTTCGAACCTTCGCGTCCGTTGCCGGATTCCTTGACCCCACCAAATGGCGCCATTTCATTGGAAATAATGCCCTCATTGATGCCGACAATGCCGTATTCCAGCCCTTCGGCAACGCGCCAGATGCGGCCAATGTCACGCGCATAGAAATACGCCGCCAGGCCAAACTCGGTATCGTTGGCCATGGCGATGGCTTCTGCCTCCGTTTCAAACTTGAACAGCGGCGCCACCGGACCAAAAATTTCTTCGCGAAACACGCGCATGTCTCTGTTAACGTCGGTGAGGACTGTGGGTTCAACAAAGCCGTTGCCCATTTTGCCGTGACCGCCACCGGTGGCAACCGTGGCGCCGTTGGCGACGGCGTCTTCGATAAATTTAACTACGTTGCTGGCGGCCTGCTCATTGATCAACGGGCCCATAGTCACCCCTTCGTCAGCGCCGTTGCCCAGGCTGAACTGTTTGGTTGCCGCTGTGAATTTGGCGGCAAACTCGTCATACACTGCGGCTTGTACCAGCAGGCGATTGGCACAGACACAGGTCTGGCCGGCGTTGCGGTATTTGGCAGCAAGCGCGCCCTGCACGGCTGCATCCAGGTCGGCATCGTCAAACACAATGAAGGGGGCGTTGCCACCCAGTTCCATCGACGTGCGCTTAACCGTGCCCGCGCAGCGCGCCATCAGCTGCTTGCCGACCTCGGTAGAGCCGGTGAAGGTTAATTTACGTATAGCGGGGTTAGCGCACAATTCATCGCCGATTTCGCTGGTTTTGCCGGCCAGAATATTGATCACACCGGGTGGAATGCCGGCGCGCGCCGCCAGCTCAGCGAACGCAAAGGCCGACAACGGCGTGGCATTGGCCGGTTTGCAGACCACGGTGCATCCAGCGGCTAACGCCGGTGCAATTTTGCGCGTGAGCATGGCATTGGGGAAATTCCACGGTGTAATGCAGGCGACCACACCGATGGGCTGCTTCACGACAACCAGCCGTTTGTCATTGTCAGATTGAGGAATGGTATCGCCATACACGCGTTTCGCTTCTTCGGCGAACCACTCAATGAAACTGGCACCGTAGGCGACTTCGCCGCGCGCCTCGGCCAATGGTTTGCCTTGCTCGGCGGTAAGAATTTGGGCCAGGTCTTCCTGGTTCTGCATCATTAAATCGAACCAGGCGCGCAGCAGTTCGGTGCGCTGCTTGGCAGTTTTCTGGCGCCACTCGACCTGTGCCTGCACCGCCGCCTCAATAGCGCGCCGGGTTTCCGCCTGACCGCACCTGGCGACTTCGGCCAATACTTCACCGGTCGCCGGATTAGTGACCGGCGTGGTCTCGCCGCCATCAGCTGCAGTCCATTCGCCATTGATATAGGCCTCGCCTTTAAGCAGGCCAGCATCGCTCAACGTCAGAGTCATTGTTTGCTCCAGTGCTACTGTTCGAGAAATTAGAACTGCATAGAGATCAGTGTAAGGCCCACAAGTGTAACGCCTGTGGTAAGTTGCGCAATGAATTTTCCGCTGTGATGGTGTGACTGATTGTGGGTGTGTGGCTGAAAAAACATCAATTGCCTGCAGGTAAAGCTATCCGACAGTCGCTACCTATACTGCCGCTCAAACTTGAATAAGCAGCAGCGCTTCGGCGCGTTAGATGCGTTTCGCGGGCTTGCCATTGCGGCCATGATTCTGGTGAACACGCCCGGTTCAAGAGAGCATGTGTATGCGCCGCTGGCGCACTCAAGCTGGCACGGCTGCACGCCTACCGATCTGATCTTTCCGTTGTTTCTCTTCATCTCCGGCGCGGCGTTGGTGTTTTCCTTACAGAAATATCCTTTACGGCTAACGGCGGGGGCGCTGCGCAGCATTGGCCGACGCGTGCTGTTGTTGTTTCTGCTCGGTTTGTTTCTCAACTGGTTCGGGTTTTGGGCAGATTTTGCCGATTTGCGCATTATGGGTGTGCTGCAGCGCATTGGCCTGGCCTACGGGCTGGCGGCTTTGTTGGTGCTTAGCTGCAGTCGATGCCAGCTGTACATAGTCAGCTGCGCGGTGTTGCTGGGCTACTGGCTAGTGTTGGCCATGGCGGGCGGCAGTGACCCCTACAGTGTGCAGACAAACATCGTTCGCCAGATTGACATCGCGCTGTTGGGGGAGCGTCATCTGTGGCACGGCAAGGCAGTCGCATTCGATCCGGAGGGCCTGCTCAGCACGCTGCCGGCGGTGATCAATGTGCTGGCAGGCTATTTCGCAACCGACTATTTATTGCGCAATTCGCGTCCCGTGGCGCTGCGTAATTTTGTGTTGGCAGGCGTTTCGTTCGCAGCGTTAGCCTGGTGCTGGAGTGTTTGGCTGCCGATTAATAAATCTCTGTGGACCAGCTCCTACGTGTTGTTGACTACCGGCTACAGCCTGCTGTTGCTGGCATTGCTGATCTGGCTGGTAGATGTACTGCGCTGCAACTGGCTCGCTAAACCGCTGCAAATATACGGCATGAATCCGCTGTTCGTGTATGTGCTTGCCTGGCTGTTTGCGCGCGTGACGGCCGTGATGATAATGCTTCCCGATGGCCTCGGCGGTATGGTCAGCGCACGCGGGTGGGGGTTTTTGCAGCTAAAGCGGTCGTTTCTTAGCCCACTTGACGCCTCGCTGGTGTTTGCGCTGCTGCATGTGCTGCTATTTTGGCTGGTAGCGCTGTATTTATATCGACGAAATATCGTTATCAAGCTATGACTTTCCGCGTTATTCGATACACTGGTACTCCGACAAGGTGATATTGATGGATGCAGCGTTAAGCAGGCCGTTTTCTGCAAGACGCGCTGGCACAGGCATAGTGGGCTCTACGTCAAGCCAGCGCAACGCCGCAGAGGACGGCCTGCTTAGCGCCCTTTGGGTCAGCCCAAAAGCGGCCCATTGCTTTGTTGTTCTCCCTAGACGTAGGCCCACTATGCCTTCGGGAAAACGCCTCGCACTGGACCGCTTTTGGACTGACTGCATCCATCAATATCACCTTGTCGGAGTACTACCATGGCCGCGCGGGGTTAGCTCAGTTGGTAGAGCGTCAGCTTCCCAAGCTGAATGTCGCGAGTTCGAATCTCGTACCCCGCTCCATGCCGTCCAGATGTTTTAAAAATAAGGCCGCAATCGATTCAAACGTAGAAAGTGCAAAATAAATTCGTTTGAATAAGCGCCAGCGCTGACAAGAAAGCCCTACGCGCAAGCAATAGGTCTATGGAAATGCTGCTGCTGGCGGTTTTGATGCTGGCGACCGGCAGAAAACAATTCGAACGTAAAATTTACCTTTTCTTTACGCTATCGGCACATTACGTTGAGCCGTTGCGCTGCTAACATCCCGTTTCAAACCGACGTTACTGCAGTCGTTCTGGTAAGAGTTAAGCGGGCGGCGCAGTAAGTTCGCATTTCTGACGATTGCTCGCGCCCTGAAACGCAGCATATTTAGCGCTATACCAGCCACACACTATACTTTTTGAGTACGCGCCATTTACTGCGGCGCGGCTCGATTTATACCGGACACTACACTAGCAACAGGGACGTAATGCCTTTTACCCTCACTCATACGCTTGCAGTTGTGCCACTGGCACGACGCTTCAATAGTTTACCCGCAGCAGCGCTGTGCATCGGCGCCATGATGCCCGATTGGTCGCTGTTTATCCCGTTTGGGCCGCATTACTCCACCACCCACACATTGACCGGCATTTTCACCGCGTGCATTCCGCTGGGCTTGCTGATGTTCGTATTATTCCGCTGTTTGTATCGACGCGCTCTGATTGAACTGCTGCCGGCGGCGACGCAATCCAGGCTTGGCGCGTTCAGGCAATGGCAGCTAACTTTTAGCGGCCGTGAATTACTGCTGGCTGCGGCTGCTATTGGCATCGGCTCGGCGACTCATCTGCTGTGGGATGCGTTTACCCATGAGGGTCGGTGGGGCGTAGAGGCTATTGCGTTTTTATCGAGTACGGTATTTTCTATCGGTTCAAGCGACGTGCAGGTATATAAACTGCTGCAACATGGCAGCAGTGCCATCGGCCTGCCGCTACTGTTACTTTTTGCCCGCCGCTGGCTTGACCGGCAAACTGCCCGCGCCGGGTTTAAACCCCTGTTGAGTGCAAGAAAACGCTGTCTGCTGCTGGCGGTTTTATTTGGCGCACCCGTAGTAGCGGTGGCAGCGCGGGCTGTGCTCACAATACAGGCGCCATTAACCCCCGAGCTGTTTAGTCACACCCTGGTTATATTTGTCACCCAACTGGGCCTGCTGTGTTTTCAGTTATTCAATGTTTACTGTATTGGCCTGATACTGTTTACCAGCCTGCAACGCGGCCGCGACACTGGCAGCGATATCGAATCGTCGCCAGGCTAGCCTGCTCGCTGGTCATCAGCATTGCCACACGTACGCATCAGAAATTCAGGCGCAGACCGGCTTCAATACTGCGTCCCGGTGCAGGCGCGAAGTCTTTAATAAAGGATGTATGTTGACGTTGCTCGTCGTCGGTCAGATTGCGTCCCTGCAAGAACAGCGTGGCCACGGTGGCTCGCGTTGCGCGGCCTAAGTGTAAGTCGGCACCAACATAGAAACTCAAATCTTCGAAGCTATTGGTTGGCAGTTCTAAGCTGGCAACATCGTTTTGCTTTGCTGTTTGCCGGTAGTCCACGCTAACGGTAAGCTGCTGCCAGCTTTCGCCTAAAGACCAATGCGCCTCTACGCCTACGCCATAGCGGCGCGGGGGAATACGCGGCAAGTCATTGCTGCCGCCGGCGGTCGCCTCATCAAGCCGGGCGCGCACTGTGTCGAACGTTGCACGGACGCTGAGGTCGCCACTGGCCCAGCGACTGACTACCGCATCTGCCTGCGCGTCCAGCCCGCTAAAGTTGGCATCGCCCTGGGTGTAGTCTAATAGCGGCAGCCCGCCTGCCAGCACGCCACTATCAAGCTGATAGATAAAGTCTTTAAACTGTGCGCGGTAAAGGGTTGACTCCAAGTGCAGGTGCGGCGTGGCAAAACGCAGCGTAGCAGACAGATTCAGCGCAGACTCTTCATCAAGGTCGGCATTACCTTGCTCAAAGCTCTGCGTTGCCAGGTGGGCACCGTTGGCATAAAGCTCTTCGCCTACCGGCGCGCGCTGCGAGTAATCGCTTTGCAGCCCCAGCGACCACTGCTCGGTCAGCGGCAGTAACAATCCAAGCGAGCCGCTGACCGTAGTGAAATCTCGCTGCGGTAAATCTGCAGGCGAGTGTTCGACGCGATCAACCCGCAAGCCGGTTTCGAGATCGAACCAATCAAAGCGGCGTTCACCCACCCAGAATAACCCGGCCGATGTCGTGTCCACCGCCGGCACAAAAGCCTCTTCTCCCAGCGCACTAAACTCGCGTTCGCCGTACTGCAGACCCAGCGCGCCGTTCCAGCCGGCCCATTCCTGTTGGACTAATTCCAGCCGCGCCTCCCAGGCGTCGTTGTCGAAGCGGGTAGCGATTGCGCCGTCGGGTTCTACTTCGCTATGCTGGTAGTCGTTGCTGCCAACACGTAAGTTGACGCTGTCAAAACCGGGCAGTGGCTGTTCCAGCCCGGCTTCCAGATCTACTCGCGTTTGCTGCATGTCTAATGTGGGGTTGCCGGTGATTTCCGCTGCTGCGTTTGGATCTGCATCTTCTTCTTCGGCATGGCCGCCGGGCAGGCCGTAGTTGGCATCCAGCGTGCTGACTGCCAGCCCGGCAAAGCCACGTTCACCTATAAACGATAAGCCGATGGCGCCACCGGCCGCTTCGAACTCGCTGCCGGGCAGGGTGCCACGTGCTTCGTCAACCCCTTCCTCGCCGCCTTCCGTGGCCTCCTGTGCGCGCAATCGGTCAGACTCGGCGAAACCGGGTATGTCATACGCGTCGGCCTCGCGGCCAAAGGCATCAATATGCCAGCCGAACTGTTTCGCGCCGCCGTCGAGGCGTAGCGCGCCCACTTTTTTGTTGGCGTTATCGGTGCCGCGCAATTCCAGCTTGCCGCCAAAACCATCCTCTGGCAGCGCGTGCGGAATGCGGCCGGTATGCACATCCACCACGCCACCAATCGCGCCAGAACCGTACAACAAGGTGCTGGAGCCTTTAAGTATTTCAATACGGTCAGCGACAAAGGGCTCAACCGTGGTGGCATGGTCGCTGCTGGTGACGGAAACATCCAGCGTATCGATGCGGTCTTCCATCACGCGCACGCGTGCGCCGCCCAGACCATGAATTACCGGCCGGCCCGCTGCCTGACCGAAAGACGCCGAGCGCATGCCAGGCTCCAGCGCCACCGTGTCGCCGATAGATGTTTGTAGCTTGCGCTGCAGCGCTTCACCGCTTAACACGGTGGTCGCCTGTGCCAACCCTTCGGCGGACAATGGATGACCGATCACGCGCACCTCTTCCAACGCAGGTCGATCATTGTGATTGTGAGCAGGTTTATCCGACTGCTGGGCATAGGCAGGATGACATACTCCAAGGGCGGCGATACAACAGGCAGAAAGGGGCGAACGATAAATAGTAAGCACGGAAATCTCCAATAGCGAAACGTGCGGCGTAAGGCCGCAAACGAATTTTCTGATCTATTAACTGGAGATTGCGGGAGGTGCGCGGCTTGAGTAGTTGTGCCTGACAGCAAAAACACGTGCAACCGGCGCGCTTACTGAAATAGTATGGGCAACGCCGAACGGAACGCTGCGCTGCGTTTCGGCAACAACACCATTAACGTTAGAAGATGCCAGGCAGTAAGCGCACAGAGTGGTTGGCTCTTCGGCTGCGTGTACGTGATCCAGCACCAGCAGTTGTGCCAACACCAGCATTAAGCTGGCACTGAGCATAACTATCAGGCGACGACGATTTGGCATTTGGTTAATTTATTGATTTGTTGCCATGAAAGCAAGCCGCGCTGTTAGTTGTATGTGGCGATCGAATACCGCTCAGTAAATTGACACGTTTTTGTGCGATCGCCAGCGGCTGATATACTAGCGTGCTTTTTAACGCGTCAGATTCTATGCAGGGGATAGTAATATGTCCGCGACGTAATGGGATGTACAGCTACGCACTGTAATTGGGATTCGTTTAACGAAAGCAGGGTTGATTATGAATTGGACCGTTTATTTATCCGGAGAAATCCACACCGATTGGCGCCAGAAAATTATGCAGGGCGCCAGCGAACACGGCCTCGCCATTGAGTTCACCTCGGCTGTGATCGACCACGAAGCCAGCGACGCGGCCGGTGATGTGCTCGGTAAAGACGACAACGCTTTCTGGCGCGATCACAAGTCGTCGAAAGTCAACGCAATACGCACCAAAAATCTGATAGAGAAATGCGACATCGCGGTTATCCGTTTCGGCGATAAGTACAAACAGTGGAACGCGGCATTCGATGCCGGTTGTTGTTCAGCATTGGGCAAGCCATACATCACGCTGCACGCCGAGGATATTATTCACCCGCTGAAGGAAGTCGACGCGGCAGCACTGGCCTGGGCGCAAACACCAGAGCAGGTTGTGGAGCTGCTTAAGTACACCACCAGCAACAGCTAGTGGAATAATCATGTGGCAGTATTGCGGCCAGGCAAGACCACCTTTCGCAGAGCAGACCACTGCCGGGCAGGAATCGGTCTGGGACTATCCCCGGCCGCCAAAGCTTGAGCGTTGCGCACGCGAAGTCAAAGTCAGCAGCGACGCTGCCGTTATCGCTCAGGCGGCTGATTGCTATCGCGTTTTAGAGACGGCCAGCCCGCCAACGTTTTATCTTGCGTCGCAACACGTGGATTGGTCGCAGCTAGTGCCTGCGGCAGGTAGTTCACAGTGCGAGTGGAAGGGGCTGGCGGCTTATTGGGCGCTGGCATCCTACCCCAACGGAGATGTTATCGCATGGCGTTACAGCGACCCGCACCCTGCATTTGCGGCGTTGAACGACCATGTTTCCTTTTATCCCGGGCGCGTCGCTTGCTATGTAAACGGCGAACGGGTACGCCCACAGCCAGGCCAGTTTTACGGCGGGTGGATAACCAACGAGTTGGCTGGCCCATTCAAGGGCGAGCCGGGAACCGGACACTGGTAAGTTATGCGCCCCTTTGCCATTCTGTTGTTATGCTTGAGTTTGGCTGGTTGTCTTGGTATGCCTGAGGGAGTGACGCCGGTTGACGACTTTGAATTGAAGCAATACCTGGGCAAATGGTACGAAATTGCCCGCCTTGATCATTCCTTCGAGCGCGGCTTGAGCAAAGTCACTGCTGACTACTCGTTGCGGAAAGACGGCGGCGTGCAGGTGCTAAATCGCGGCTATTCAAGCGAAAAAAATGAATGGAAAGAAGCCGAAGGTAAGGCCTACTTTGTTGGCGAGCAAGACCAGGGCTATTTGAAGGTTTCTTTTTTCGGGCCCTTCTACGGCTCCTACATCGTGTTCGAGTTAGACAAGGAAAACTACCAATACGCTGTTATTGCCGGTCCTGACACATCTTATCTTTGGTTCCTGTCGAGAACGCCAGACGTAAGCGAAGCGCTTTATAATGATTTTATCGATCGCGCCGCCCAGCTTGGGTTTGATACCGACAGCGTTATACGCGTTGAGCATTAATGGCGTAACAGCCACACTTTCTCCGCGGCGACACATTGGCCTTTCAATCCACCGCTGACATCGACGCTCGCTAGTAGCTGTTGCTTGTAGTTCTGCCCGTAATGTCGCTCCACCTCTGCATCGCTAATTGAGAACGGCGGCCCCT